>DASXGS010000387.1:0-1597 GCA_036488975.1 Rhizomicrobium sp.
CCCCGTCGTGTGGGCGCCCGATCCACTCACCGGCGGTCGCGGCCTGCACAACAACAAGATCAAACAGCTCGCCTCCGGACGCTTCGGCGTCACCGCGGAATATCTCGCCAACGCGGAAGAGATCGAGATCAAAATCGCGCAGGGCTCCAAGCCCGGCGAAGGCGGCCAGCTCCCCGCGCACAAAGTCACGGAGCTGATCGCGCGCCTGCGCCACGCGCAGCCCGGTGTGATGCTCATCAGTCCGCAACCGCATCATGACATCTACTCCATCGAAGACCTCGCGCAGCTTATCTACGACCTGAAGCGCGTCAATCCCCGCGCTGCCATTGGCGTCAAGCTGGTTTCGTCCTTCGGCGTGGGCACCATCGCCGCCGGCGTTGCGAAGGCCTTTGCGGACTACATCGTCATCGCCGGCCACAGCGGCGGCACCGGCGCATCGCCGCTCTCGAGCATCAAGCATGCAGGCAATCCCTGGGAGCTGGGGCTCGCGGAGGCGCAGCAATCGCTTCTAGCCGAAGGCTTGCGCGGACGCGTGCGCCTGCGTTGCGATGGCGGTCTCCAGACAGCGCGCGATGTCCTGATTGCGGCCATGCTGGGCGCGGACGAATTTGCTTTTGGTACCGCGGTGCTGGTCGCGATTGGTTGCGACATGGCGCGCCAGTGTCACCTCAACACCTGCCCCACCGGCATCGCTACCCAGAAGCCGGAGCTGCGCGCGAAGTTCCGCGGCAAGCCGGAACATATCATCCGCTTCTTCGAAGCCCTCGCGGGCGATCTGCGCCACATGCTCGCCGGGCTTGGACTGGCAAGTCTGGGCGATGCCGTGGGCCGCGCCGATCTGCTCGAACAAACACGGCGCATCGGTGCGCTGGACCTTACCCGCATGCTCGCTGCGCCAGTGGATGGAGTGCGGGCGTGGGCCGGGCAGCGCAATGTGCGCCCGCAGACAGATACGCCCGTGGACGACGAGTGGCTGGAGCCGGCACTCGCGGCTGCGCGCGAAGGCAAGCCCTTCTTCGTCAGCGGCGAAATCGCGAACAGCGACCGTACCGTCGGCGCGCGGATTGCCGGCCAGCTCGCGCTGGAACGGCTGCACCATCGCGATCCGGTGACGCCCATCGAAATCGAGCTGCAGGGCGTAGCTGGTCAGTCGTTTGGGGCATTCGCTGTCCCCGGCATGCGACTCGTGTTCGAAGGGCTGGCCAACGACTTCGTCGGCAAGGGCCTCAGCGGCGGTGAGATCGTGCTCCGCGCCGAGGGCGACGCCGCGCGTGAAAGCGCGCATCACGTCCTGCTGGGCAATGTCGCGCTCTATGGCGCAACTGCAGGCCGTCTCCTCGCAGCCGGCCGCGCCGGAGAACGCTTTGCGGTCCGCAATTCCGGTGCGACCGCCGTCGTCGAAGGCGTGGGCGATCACGGTTGCGAATACATGACCGGCGGCGCTGTGCTGGTGCTCGGCCGCGCCGGACAGAACTTCGGTGCGGGTATGACCGGCGGCATCGCATGGGTGCTCGATGAGGACGGCAGCTTTGTCAGCGAACAGCGCTACCATCCCGACTTCCTTGCCGCATCATCGCTCGCCGACGATCCGGAATCC
>DASXGS010000440.1:0-4272 GCA_036488975.1 Rhizomicrobium sp.
TCGTCCAGATCGGGCGAAATCTTGAGCAGGAGCGGAATCGAAAACGAGAGGCTCTCTCTTTCTTCGATGACCGTTCCCAGCAGCCGTTCCAGCTCGTCGCGATTTTGCAACGCGCGCAAGCCCGGTGTGTTGGGTGAAGACACATTGATCGAAATGTAGTCCGCCAATGGCGCCAGCCGCGCAAAGGCCAACCCGTAGTCGGCGATGCGGTCGACACTGTCCTTGTTCGCGCCGATGTTCAGCCCGACGATACCGTTGCGCTTGCGGTGCCCAAGCCGCGCAGCCACGGCTTCCACACCGTCATTGTTGAAGCCCATGCGGTTGATGACGGCGCGATCTTCGGCAACGCGGAACAGCCTTGGGCGCGGATTGCCGGCTTGCGGCCGCGGCGTCACCGTTCCGCATTCGACGAAGCCGAAGCCCAGTTTCAGCATTGCGGCAGGCACTTCTGCGTTCTTGTCGAAGCCCGCCGCCAGGCCGATCGGGTTGGAAAAGGAAAGCCCCAGCGCCTGCACCTGAAGCCGCGGGTCGTCCGCGGTGGCGTGGGGCAACAGCAGCGAAAGACTGCGGGTGAGCCGAAGGGTAGCGAGGTGCGCCGTTTCCGCTGGCAGCGTGCGCAGGACTCTCGCCCCCCATTCCACCAGCATCGCCGTCCGCCTCTCCCGCTCCTGCACCCCTCGCGGTCTTGCGCCTTAGCAGCGAATCGGATACGAAGCGAGTATATTCCGGAATTTCTTCACATGACCTCCCAAATGCTCACCCACGCGCAAGTCTGGGAAGGGATTGATGCCCTTGCCGAGCGTCACGACATGTCGGCATCTGGCTTGGCTCGGGGCGCGGGCCTCGATCCCACCACCTTCAACAAGAGCAAGCGCGTGGGTCCCGATGGCCGCCCCCGCTGGCCGTCGACGGAAAGCCTCGCGAAATCCCTCCAGGCCACCGGCGAGACGCTGGAGGAATTCGTTCTCCAGATGAGCCGTAAAAGCCAGCGCAGCTTCGCCAAGCCCATTCCCCTGATCGGTTTGGTCCAGGCCGGCCACGAAGGATTTTTCGACGATGCCGGCTTTCCGGCCGGTGCGGGATGGGATGAAATCCCGTTCCCCGAGCTTGCAGACGAGCACGCCTATGCGCTCGAGATCACCGGGGATTCCATGCTGCCGCTGTACCGTGACGGCGATCGCATCGTGGTGTCGCCGATGGCAAGCCTGCGGCGCGGCGATCGCGTGGTGCTGAAGACCCAAACCGGCGAAGTCATGGCTAAGCAGCTCGTACGCATGACGGCGCAGCGCGTCGAGTTGAAATCGCTCAACGCCGAATACGAAGATCGCCACTTCCTGCTGCCGGACGTGGTGTTCATTCACCGCATCATCTGGGCGAGCCAGTAGTCGATCCTTCTCGGCTCGACAGGGCGGTTTGCGGCGCGGTGGATACAGCCGCCTACTGCGTCACCTTGAACGTCGTCGTGCCGAACAGGCTTTGAACATCTGCCGCGTTGGTACTGCCACCGCAATTGAACGCCATATCGCAAGCGTAGTAGCCATAGATGGTCCAGGTCCCCTTGGGCACGCTGCTGCAGTCGTGCGTGCTCTGGTTGCAAAGATAATCGTAATTCTTGATCGTTCCCGTCAGAAGCGGGGCGCCGAGGTATTCGTAAAAGCCGATTGCGCCCGCGCAGCTTGATCCCCCCGTCGGCGGGCAAACGGTAATTTGCGTATATTTTACGCCCGCAGCGTTGTCCGACACTCCGAGGCTGACGCCAAAGGCCGGCCACGATGAACTCAAGCTGACCTTCGGCGTAAGAACCGCGCCGCTGGTGAACAAAGGCGCAGCGATGTCGGGCTTTTGGTTGTTTGTCAGGTGAACTTGGACCCCGCTCGGAAACAGACCGGCCAGATCGGTTGGACCGTACTGCCGGAAGTTGCCCGTGTTGTCGTAGATGTTGATGTATTTGAGCGTCCACTCGCCCGCTTCGGAGTAGGGATTGAACGCTCCATTGCCGTAGGGTTCGCCCACGACCTGAAATGTGGCGATACCGTGCTTGACGGGCGGCAACAGATAAAAAGGCTCGTAGCTGGTCGAGAGTTGCTGTTGTGAGGTTGGCGCGTAGAACCAGGCATAGATTCGTGAGAAGCCTGCCGTCGGACAATTCTGAAAGCTTATTTGCAGCTTTGGCGCCGCCGGCGGAATGTTCACGTTCAGATTGGTGCCGACAATCTTCCCGGAAGTGATCTCGCAAGTCGTGACGACGGCCGGCGGGGCCTGATGACCCGACGCAATCCAGGCGCGCCGAATTTCGCCAGCATGCAATTGCGTTTCAGTCTGGATCATCTGCGCGCGCGGATCTGGAGCCGCTTGCGATTGTTGTCCTGCGCCTGCGGCCTGCGCCAATGCTGGAGTAGCGAAAAGATAGGCTGCCACGAGCGGCAACAAGGGTTTGACGAACATGGACTCCCCCAATGCACTGAGCCCTCGACGAGGAACAGATTAGACCAGTGGCTATTGGCGCGGCAAGCGTGTGGCGGTTGTGCTTTGTTTACCGGAAGCGTGTCCGTGCGAACAACGTCTGAATGTCGGATAGGTCAATTTCCGGTCATCTCGGCAATGCCGAACTGGCGACGTTCCGGGTGTGCCAAACAAGCGCCAAGGTTGAGCTGCACATGGATCGTTCGCCACCGGCGCTGCGCCGCACATCTGTCTTTGGTAAAATCGCTTAGTGCGTCACCCTGAAGGAGTTTGTGCCGAACAGGGACACGATGTCGGCGCTGTTTGTGTCGTACACGCAGTTTCCGGCGATATCGCAGATGCCCACCTCGAAGATCGTCCACTGGCCGGTGATCGATTGGCTCCCCAGGTAGACGTAGTTCTTGGTCTTTCCATTCAGTATCGGCGTGGGCGGGTGAATGTTCGACACCCAGCACGAACCGCCGGAGCCGCTCGGGGGACAAACGCTGACGAGCGTATAGGAAACCCCCGACACGTCGTCGGAAACGGTCAACAGCGTCCCGAAATCGGGAAACTGCGAGCTGAGACTCACCTTGGGCGTCAGGATGGTGCCCGTCGAGACGAGCGGCGGAGATGTATCGGGCTTCTGCTTGTTGACCACAATGATGCTGGTGGTGTTGAAAAGCGGCTGCAGCTGCGCGGCATTGTAGCTGGTGTAATTGCCGGCGCAGTCGGAAACCGAGCCGGAAGCCAGATTCCATTTCCCCGGTGCGGAATAGGGATTGAATGCTCCTGTGCCATAGCCAAGGCCGACCTGCTGAAACTTCAGGGTGCCGTTTGCCGGACTGGGGGCCTTGAAAGGTGCGTTGTAGTAGACGAACAGCGATTGCCCCGGATTCGCGGATTGCAACGAGAAGCTGACGCCGCATAAACCCGCGCCGCTCGTCGTGAACGATATGGAAAATACCGGTGCGGCAGGCGCATCCGCCACGTTCAGTTTGGTGGTGAGGATTTTGCCGGCGGTGATCGTCGGGTTGCTCACCGGCCCCGGCGCATGTCCGGATGCCAGCCACTCACGCCGTAACTCTGCCGCTTTCGCTTCCGTTTCCAGCTGCAGATGCGCGGACGCATCGGAGGTCGCATGCGTCAGAATGCGCTGCGCGGCAAGGGCGCTTTGTGTGCCCGGTCCAACGCAAAGCAACAATGCGGCACCAACGGACAACACTCTCGAAATCATGGTCATCTCCCCAATCAGGGTGGTCCCAGCGCGATCGATTGTAATCCCGGGTCTGCGAGAGCGGCAAGCAGCGCCGCTCCGGGAAAGCCGCGATGCTTTGCCGAACGACGCGCCGGCTAGTTCGTCACAGTGAACGTCGTCGTGCCGAACAGCGCCTGGATATCCGCCGGGTTCGTATCGAAGATGCAATTGCCGGCCACATCGCAGGCGCCGAACTATGAGATGGTCCATTTGCCGGTGGCTGTCGCGCCGTTCATGGGCACGAAGACCTTGAGAGTGCCGTTCACAATGGGCGACGGACCTGCCACATCCGCGCCGCGGCCGCTGGTGTGGTCCGGCGCCGACACGCTGAGCAAACCGATCTGCACCCCCGACAGATTGTCGGACATCGTTAGGTTCACGCCGAACGCCGGGTTCGTCGAGCTCAAACTCACCTTCGGCGTGAGCACTTTGCCGGCCGTGATCAGCGGCGCGGCCGTGTCCGGCGTTCCGTTGTTCGTGACGTTCACCGTGAGGCTCGGAAACAGAGCCGCAAGCTGCGTCTGACTGTAGCGGTTGCCATTGCCTGCTTCATCGAAGATGGAAAGAGCGGT
>DASXGS010000355.1:0-3667 GCA_036488975.1 Rhizomicrobium sp.
GCGTCCGGCGCATCCCAGAGATAGCCCTCGACATAAAGCACCTGCGCGGCCGCAATCTCCTCCTCGTGAATATCGGACGGCGCGATTTCGCGGCTGGCGCCGAGATACGTGTTCATGCTGCGGTGGCCATCCGGTGTTACCACGATCAGGCAGCAGGCGCTTGGCGGACCGCCTCGGGCCATCTCCGTCGCGTAATGAACGCCGAGACTCTTCAGGCTCGCGGCAAAACTCTCGCCCAGCCGGTCCGCTTTCACCTTTCCGACGAACAGTCCCTTGCCGCCAAGCGAAGCCAATCCCGCCATGGTGTTCGCGGCCGAGCCGCCGGCGGTTTCCCGAGTTTCTGGAAATGCGCGATAGAGCTGCTCTGCACGGAAATCATCGATCAAGGTCATCACACCTTTGGCGATGTTATGCGTGAGCAGAAAGGCATCGTCCGCGGGCGCGATCACGTCAACGATTGCATTGCCCATTCCGGCGACATCGTATTGCTTCGCCATTAAACCTCCGCTCCTATCCTCGGATTCGCCACGCAATCCCGCTTAGAGGAGGGTCCGCATGTTCGCAAGCGCACGCAAAGCTGCCGCGATCATCGGCGATCCGGCGTTCTTCTGGGTCGTGCTCAAAGCGCTGGCGCTGACGATCCTGCTGTTCGCCATCCTGTTTGTTGCCGCGCAATACGGGCTGCATCGCCTTCCCATCACGCACACCCCCTTTCTCGATACGACGCTCGCCATCGTTGCATCCGTCCTCCTGATCTTTCTCATGATGTTTCTCGGAGCGCCCGCGGCGGCCCTGTTTGCGAGCCTGTTCCTCGACGACATCGCCCGCTCGGTGGAAGCGCGCTTCTACCCGGGCGATCCGCCGGCGCCTGGCGCGCCATTCTGGCGGAGTCTGTGGTTGGGGTTGCGGTTGTTTCTCCTGCTGCTGTCCGCGGATTTGCTGCTGCTTCCGGCGGACGTGGTGCTGCCCGGGCTCGGCAATCTGCTATCGCTCGTTGTCAACGGCTGGTTCCTCGGCCGCGAGTATTTCGAGCTGGTGGCGCTGCGCCATCTCCCCGCCCGCGATGTTGACGAAATCCGCCGCCGCCGGGCTTCGTCCATCGCCGCCGGCGGCATTCTCATTGCGATTCTGGCAGCGATTCCCCTGGTAAATCTGATTGCGCCGCTTTTCGGGGTGGCGCTGATGGTGCATGAATTCAAACGCTACACTCATGAGGAGCTGCGTCCATGAAGCTCGTCCATTTGTCCTTGATCGCCTTGTGCGGCCTCGCGGCCTGCGCCGCGCCCCAACGGCAGGCCTCATTGCCGCCGGCGCCGCCAGGCGGCGAGCCCGGCAATATCGCCGGGATGGATTCCGGCCGCATTCGCGTCGCCTTCGGCGCACCGCAGTTCGTGCGCAAGGACGGGCAGGCCGAGATGTGGCGCTACGACGGCGCGAGCTGCAAAGCCTTCTTCTTCCTGTATCCCAACGGCAGCTCAATGTCCGTTCGACATGTCGAGACACTGCCCCATCCGGCAAACCAGGCCGCGGATTCCACCTGCCTGCAGGATCTGCTCAACCGCGCAAAGGCGCTTTCCTGAGCGGCGGAATCGCCGGCTCTTTCGTCTTGTGTTTGTAGCGGCAGAGATCGCGCACCACGCACACCGGGCATAACGGTTTGCGGGCCACGCAGGTGTAGCGGCCATGCAGAATGAGCCAGTGATGTGCGTGCAGTTTGTATTTGTCCGGCACCCCGCGCTCTAGGCCGCGCTCCACATCGAGCGGGGTCTTGCCCGGCGCGATGCCGGTGCGGTTCGCCACGCGGAAAATGTGCGTGTCCACCGCAATGGTCGGCTGACCGAACGCCACGTTCAGAACCACATTCGCGGTTTTCCGCCCGACACCAGGCAGTGCTTCGAGAGCTTCGCGTTCGCGCGGCACTTCACCGGCATGCTGCTCGATCAGCACTTTCGACAGTGCGATGACGTTCTTCGCCTTGTTGCGATAGAGCCCGATCGTTTTGATGTAGTCGATGAGTTCCGCTTCGCCGAGCCTCACCATTTTTTGAGGCGCATCGGCGATACGGAACAGCGGCGCCGTGGCCTTGTTCACGCCCTTGTCGGTCGCCTGCGCGGAAAGCACCACGGCCACAAGCAACGTATACGGATTGTTATAGTCGAGCTCGGTCTTCGGCTCCGGCGTGTGCGCCGCCAGCCGCGCGAAAAACGTTTCGATCTCCGATTTGCTGAAGCCCCGCGCCATCCCTGCGAGCTACGCTAACGATGTACTGGACCACAGAAAAGATCGCGGGCGCCGCCCTCGGCGCCGTGATCGGTGCTGCGGAAAGGGGGTTGACCGGGGCCGTAACCGATCCCTTCCAGGCTGAATCTCGGCGATCCCTGATGGCGCATGCATGGCGGCCGTGACGCCTACTATCGACGAGGCAGCCGCCGCTGACCGGCTACCATAGCGATGGCACGGGCAGGGCTTCGGTGCGGGCCTTCGCGCCTCCACCCCGCTCTGACCCGTCGGGCGGTAGGGAGTGGGCGGGCAACTTCAAGGCCTCGACCATGCCAGAGGCAATTTTGGCGGCCCCACACCCATATTTGCCCTAAGCCTCTGTTATACCTTGGAGTTTTCCCGCACAGGGCCGTCCCCGCCGGTGTTGATGCTGGCTCATTCATCCCATGCGCAAAACGCACTTCACAACGGCCGGAAAAGTACTATTCTCTGAACACTAAATTCTAAAGGAGATATTCATGAGCAAACTATCATCTCTCGCCGTGGGCGCGGCGATCGCTCTGACCTCCATCGCCTTTGCCCATGCGGACCCCGCGGTCACTGGCGCCTGGAAGCTTAGCCTTGGCCTAAACGACGATCCCTGCGTCGTCACCCTCGCGCCTGATGCCGGGACAGACAGCGCCGGCACTGCCACCTCAGCAGGCGACTGCAATGGCGTGGCCTTCGAGCATTGGAAGTCGATCGGCGCCCGCCTGCAGCTGGAACAGTCGAACGGAACCTTGGTCGCTTCCCTGCACGCCGCGAATGGCGGCTTCGAAGGAAAGCGCATCTCGGACGGCAAACTGGTGGCGCTGAACCGCTAGGCCGCCCAACACAATTTTCGATGCTCCCTAACTTGGGCCGCGTTCCGCGCGCGGCCCTCTTTTTTTGTCTCTCGGTGGTGCGCGGTTCTGTGCGTTGCCGCCGCCCGCCTGCTTGGCTAAACCACGCGCCTTCGGGCCGGAAGGGGACGGTCCTGTCAGGCAGGGAAGGCTCCCATGAAGGAACTCGGCCATTTCATCGGCGGCAACGCTGTGAAAGGCGCCTCCGGGCGCTACGGCGATATCTATAACCCCGCCACCGGCGAGGTTCAGGCCAAGGTGGCGTTCGCCAGCCGCGCCGAAGTGCGTAAGGCGGTGGAAGCTGCGCTGACGGCTTTCCCAGGCTGGGCCTCTACGAATCCGCAGCGCCGCGCTCGCGTCATGTTCAACTTTAAGGCGCTGATCGAGAAAAACATGGACGAGCTGGCGCATATGCTCTCGTCCGAGCACGGCAAGGTGCTGGCGGATTCCCGTGGCGACGTACAGCGCGGGCTAGAGGTGATCGAGTTTGCCTGCGGCATCCCGCATCTGCAGAAGGGCGAATACACGGAAGGCGCCGGCCCCGGGATCGACATCTATTCCATGCG
>DASXGS010000472.1:0-8508 GCA_036488975.1 Rhizomicrobium sp.
TAGAACGCCACGAATCCATGGGGCTCCATCAATATGTGGTGGTTCGCCGATCGCCGGAGCAGTTGTTTGTCAAAAAAGGGGGGTGGGGTCCCTCTCCCCTTCGATTCCATTTTCGAACCGGATGGGTGGGTGCAGATACACACGCATTCCGGCAGCGCTACTTCCCCGCCGGGCGAATACACATACCGATGTCAAAGAACGCTGCCTGCATGTTGGTATGCCTTGCCACCGAAACAAGCTGCAAAAATGCGCACGTGCATGGCTGCTGACACAATGTTGTCAGCAGCCACGAGCGATTTTCGTGCGGAGGCGCTGTGCGGAGCCTTCGGCCGCACCCCGCACCGCTCTGAATGCAATTTTTAGGAGCTGGAGCCTGAACTGGAATCGGAGCCGTCGCCCGACGTCCCTGAGGTTCCACCTTTCGCCAGTTGCTGCGCGGCGCCTGCGGCGACGGCAGCAACACCGCCCGCGACCGCGGCCACACCTGTCGCCACCCGCGCCACGCGCTTCAGCGTATCCTTCGTGCCACGCGCCACTTTCTTGGTGGCGGAGCGCACGCGCTTGGCTGTGGCTGCGACGGTCGACCGTGACTTTGCTTTCCGCGCCTTTGCCGCGCCGCCTTTGGATGCGGCCGAACGGCGCTTCGCCGCCGTGGAGCGGCTCTTCGATTTCGCTGCGCGGCCTTTGGCCGGAGCAGCTTTACGGGACTTGGTCTTCTTCTTCGAACTCTTGCGCGCGGCCATATACGGTCTCCCCATTCGCAACTGTGAGCCGGCATTAAGACACGCTCTCGCAAAGCCGCGCAAGCAAAGGAGAGATCAATCTCGCAGGGAGCACGGACGGTGCGCAGGGCCGAGCTGACCAAAGTCCCTTCGTGATCAAGGCGTCAGACGAAACACGGTGCCGCATCCATAGGTGCTGCAATCCCCGCGGTGAAACGAGCCGTGATCACTCGCGGTGCCATAGAAATTGCCGAACCCGTCCGCCGCCAGCGTAGCACGTGGATTCCCACCATCTTGGCCGCCGGTGAAGTTGTGAAGGATGAACAGCGAGCCATCCGGTGTCAGCTTGTAGGCCGTGCCAAAGGCAGCTGCGCCGCCGGACGTGGTGGTGCCGTACAGATTGCCGGCTTTATCGGCGATCACGCCGCTCAACGGGAAGAAACCGGTGGGTCCTGTCTGGAAGGTGTACAGCACGGTGATCGCTCCCGCCGGGGTTAGCTTGAAAATCGTGCCGTAGCCGCCGCCTCTCTCGGTTGTGCCGTAGAGATTTCCGTCCTTGTCGATCTTCAAATCCGAACTGGGCAGGCTGCCATCGGTGCCGGTGAAAGTATGAAAGATGGTTTCCTTGCCCCCTGGCGTCACCTTGAAGACCGTCCCGGCGCCTTTGCTGCCACCGCCGACGGTCGTTCCGTAGAGATTGCCGGACTTGTCCATGGCCAGTCTGCCGGCGGGATGTATGCCGTCATGACCGTCGTTGTAGAACGCGTGAAGCACGGTCTCCTGGCCATCGGGCGAAACTTTGTAGACCGTCCCATTGTCGCCGCTGCCACCGTACATCGTCGTTCCATAGATGTTGCCCATCGCGTCGAGAGTTACCGCCGCTTCCGGGCTGGCGCCGTCAGAGCCTGCAGCAAAGCGATGCAGAACTTTCTCCTTTCCTTCGGTGGTCAGACGAAACACCGTGCCGCAGGTAAAGCCGTAGCAATTGTCGTTGGTGCCGCCGCCTCCAATGGTGGTGCCGTACAGCGCCCCGTCGGGCCCGAACGTCACCCCGGCCCAGGGCTGGGCGCCGTCGCTTCCGCCCCTGAACTTGTAGAGTTTTGTCATCGTGCCGTCCGCCGCCATGCGGAAGACCATGCCGCAGCCGCAGCTGGCATTGCCGCCAATCGATGTCGTTCCGTAGAAATTGCCCAGACCGTCGGGCACTAATGCGGAATCCGGCACGCCGCCATCCTTCCCGCCACGAAAAACATGAAGCACGCTAAAGGATCCAGCCAGAACCGGCGCCGGCAACGCCAGTGCGCAAACGCTCGCAAGCAGAAGCGAAAACAGATGACGCGTCATGATAACCCCTTCCGCAAAACGTCTTACGATCTCGTGTGAAACTGGCGAAGCTGGCGCGGCCCGAGATGCGGTCACGCGTTGCTATTGGTGGACACGAAAGACGGTGCCGCAGCAGTTGACGTCCATCCCACCTTCCGGCGTCGTGCCGTACAGATTACCCAAGCCGTCCGCAGCGAGCGTCTGTCGCGGCCTGCTGCCGTCGGTGCCTACGAAATTGTGCAACAGCTTGAGAGTGCCGTCCGGCGCCAGCCTGTACACATTGCCGTAGCCGCCGCCACCGTTGGTGGTTGTCGTGCCGTACAGATTCCCCGCGTCATCGGCAATCACGCCGCCAACGGGATACATGCCATCGCCAGGAGCGCCGGCGAAAGAATGCAGCACGGTCTCCACGCCGGAGGGCGTGATCCTGAACACCGTGCCCAAATCCAGCGCGCCGCCGAACTCGGTCTTTCCGTAGAGATTGCCCTTCTCGTCGATGAACAGGTCTGACTGGGGCCAGCCGCCATCGGCCTGATCCCGGAACGCGTAGACGATCGATTCGAGCCCCTCAGGGGTCACTTTGAAAAGCGTTCCAGTATCGTATTGCCCGCCTTGGCTTGTCGTACCGTAGAGGTTGCCGCGGCGGTCCATCGATAGCCTAGTGCGGGGCGCCCACCCATCCGTTCCGTCGTGATGAAAAACGTGCAGCAGGGCCATTTTGCCGCCGTGCCCTAACCCTAACCGGTAGACAGTCCCCGCACTGCCGTTGGCACCTCCGCCTTCGGTTGTGGTGCCGAAGAGATTGCCCTTGGAATCGAAGATAACCGCGCCGAACGGTACCGCGCCGTCCGGTCCATTGAAGGCGTGGAGGACCGTCTCCTGTCCCTGTGTGGTCAGGCGAAATATTGTCCCGCAACCCTCCCTGCAGTTGACGCTGCCACCGCCGGCGCTCGTGGTGCCGTAAAGCGCGCCGTCAGGTCCGAATGCCACCCCCGCCATGGGATTTGCACCGTCGCTCTCACCCTTGAAGGTGTAGATGGTGGTCTCCTTCCCACCCGGCCGGATCCGGAAAACCGTGCCGGCGCCCGTGCCGCCCCAAAAGGTGGTCCCGTAGAAGGCACCGTGTCCGTCGTAGGTGAGGGCGGATTCAGGATCCTGTTCGCTGTATTTGAAGGCGTGCAGCACCGTGAAGCGGTTCGCGAAAGCCGGTGGGGAAATTGCCAACGCGCAAACGCCAGCCAGCATGACGCCTGCCGCGATACGATTCATGATAACGCCCCATGGAGCGCAGCAAGTCCGCGCTTTCGCCTGGATTGAGTATAGAATGAGCGCCCTGCTCCCGCAGCTTCGGCGTAAAGAAAAACAGGACGTAAGTAAAGTGAAACGGTGCTCCGCGTCCCTCTTGTTCAAATACAATCAAATGAAATGAAATCTTCATTGGCAACGACAGTGTCCAGCCCGGGGCGCCAGGCACGGAACAAGTGATTGTGCTCGCACCAAGCTAAGCAGCGATGCCGAGGACGGATTCGGCCGACTTCCAGGGCAGGTGCTGGGCTTCGGCCACGGCCTCGTAGGTGAGCGTGTTCTTGTACACGTTAAGGCCGGCGCGCAGATGCGGGTTCTTCTTCATCGCCGCTTCCGGCCCGAGCTGCGCCAGCAGCTTGGTGAATGGCAGGGTTGCATTGTTCAGCGCAAAGGTGGAGGTGCGCGCCACGCCGCCTGGCATGTTGGCGACTGCGTAATGCACCACGCCGTCCACCAGATAGGTGGGGTTGGCGTGCGTGGTGGCGTGCGAGGTTTCCGCGCAGCCGCCCTGGTCGATGGCGACGTCCACGATAACCGAGCCCTTCTTCATCTGCTCAACCATCTTTGTCGTGATCAGTTTGGGGGCCGCCGCACCCGGCAGCAGCACGCCGCCGATCACCAGATCTGCCTCCAGCACCTGCTCCTCGATGGAATCGATCGTGGAGAACAGCGTGTGCATCCGCGAACCGAATTGTGCGTCCAGCTCCTTCAGGCGTTGCAGCGACACATCGAGAATGGTGACGTGCGCTTCCATGCCCATCGCCATGCGCGCGGCATTGGTGCCAACGACGCCGCCGCCCAGCACCACCACCTTCGCTGCGGGCACCCCCGGCACGCCGCCCAGCAGCTGCCCGCGGCCGCCCTGCGCGATCTCAAGGCTGTGGGCGCCCGCCTGGATCGACATGCGGCCGGCCACTTCGCTCATGGGGGCCAACAGAGGCAGTCCGCCAAAGCGATCCGTCACCGTCTCGTAGGCGATGCAGATGGCGCCGCTGTCGAGCAACCGCTTGGTCTGCTCGGGGTCGGGCGCGAGGTGCAGATAGGTGAAGAGAACCTGACCGGGGCGCAGCCGCTTGATCTCGACGGCCTGTGGCTCCTTCACCTTCACGATCATGTCGGCGGATGCGAACACCTCATCGGCATTGGGCAGAATGCGCGCGCCGACGCGGGTGTATTTCTCATCGCTCAGATCGATGGCGTCGCCCGCATTGGTTTCGACAAACACCTCATGGCCGCGGGCGGTGAGCTCCCGGACGGCGGCGGGCGTCATGCCGACACGGTATTCATGATTCTTGATCTCCTTCGGCACGCCGATGCGCATGGATGTCCTCTTTCAGGTTCAGGCGGACCAGCGGTCCTTGGCCTCCAGCACGGCGACGAAGAGAAACGCCATGAATTCGACGCCAGCCGCCAGCCGGATAATTCCCGGGTCGATTACCCGATTTGTCGCGGCCAGCAAAGCGCCGGTTCCCCAATAGAGGAATGCTGTCAGGAGCGGCGGCGCTGCCAGCACGAAAATGACGAGCAGCAGCCGTTTCAACGCAAGCATCGGTCAAGCCCTTCAACGCAACACGTTCAACACGCCGCGAATTCGGTCGGCGATCTGGGCAAGATCGGATTCGCTGGCGATGAGCGGCGGCGAAAGAGCAATGGTGTCGCCGCTGACGCGGATCACCATGTCCTGCTCGGCGAAGGCAATGCGGATACAGTCGTAGCCGCGGCGGCCCGGCGCCGCCGGATCGGATTCCAGTTCGATGGCCGCGGCCAAGCCCACGTTTCGGATGTCTTTCACGAACGGGGCGGCTCGCAGCTCATGCACCGCGGCTTCCAGCACCGGCTCCAGTTTGGCGGCGCGCGCGAACAGGTCTTCATCGCGATAGATGTCGAGCGTTGCGAGGCCCGCAGCACACGCAAGCGGATGACCGGAATAGGTGTGGCCGTGGAACAACTCGATCTGGTGATCGGCCCCGCCCATGAAGGCGTCGTGCACCTTGTTGGACACGACGATGCCGCCCATCGGCACCGCGCCGTTGGTGACACCCTTGGCAAAGGTGATGATGTCAGGCACGACACCATAGCGCTCCGCGGCGAAGGCATGGCCGAGTCGCCCGAACGCCGTGATCACTTCATCGAAGATGAGCAGAATGCCGTGGCGGTCGCAGATTGCGCGCAGGCGCTTCAGGTAGTCCGCGGAAGTGGGAAACACCCCAGCCGAACCGGCCATCGGTTCGACGATCACCGCGGCGATTGTTTCCCCCCCGTGCAGCGCAACGAGATCCTCGATCGCGTCGGCGTAGCCCATCGGTGTCTGCGGTTCGCCGCGCGTGAAGCGCATGTCTGCATCGTAGGGCAGCGGCAGGTGATCGTCGGTGCCGGCGAGCAACGGACCGTAAGGCCTTCGATTGTTGCCGAGGCCGCCGACGGAAATGCCGGCGAACGTCACGCCGTGATAGCCCTTCTCGCGGCCGATAAGTCGAAAGCGTCCGCCTTGCCCGATCTTCTGAAAATAAGCGCGGGCCACTTTCAGCGCAGCATCGCAGGCTTCAGACCCCGAATTGACGAAGAACACGTGATCAAGGCCATCGGGCGCGAGCGCTGCAATACGCTGCGCCAGCGTGAATGCCTCAGGATGGGCGAATTGAAAGGTGGGGGCGAAATCGAGCTCGCGGGCGGCATGCGCGATGGCATCGGCGATCCGTTTGCGGCCGTGGCCGGCGTTCACGCACCACAAGCCGGCGCAGGAATCGATGAGCGCACGCCCGGTTTCGTCGAAGTAGTGCATGCCTTCGGCGCGGACGAGCATGCGCGGCGCCGTCTTGAAATGCCGGTTGGGCGTAAACGGAAGCCAGAAGGCAGAGAGATCGTTGGGCTGACGCACATACTTACGCTAGCGCAGGCACGTCGCTCAAAGCAAAGCGGGGCCGGAACGCTCCAGCCCCCGCCTCGCATCCCTCAGAACGATCGGTTAGCCGCCGTGATGGTGATGGTGCTCGCTGCCACCATTGCCGCCGCCGGTGTTGCCGCCATTGTCGTGATGATGGTTGCCGGCATTCATGCCGCCGCCCATGGCGCCCATGTTGTCGTGGTGATGATGGCGCTCGCCCATCATCATATTGCCCATGCCACCATCGCGAACATGGTCATGGTCGCGCCGATCATGATCGTGGTCGCGCCAATCGCGCCTGCCGTCGCGATCGTGGATGCGCACGTTCCAGCCGCCGCGGCCGCCATGCGCGCGCCACCAGTTCACGTGGCGCGACGGAATGCGGAAGCCATGGCCGCGATACCACTCGTAGCCCAGCGCGCGGCCGTAGCGGTAATGACCCCACCAGCGGGGGTGCGGTCCACGCCATTGATCGAGCCGCCAGCCGCCGTGCACCCAGTACCAGGGCCGGCCGTGCCAATTGCGGTAGTAGACGGGGCCGCGATACCAGCCGCCGCCCCAGTACACTGGGCCGTAATAGATGGGATAATCCCAATAGGCCTCGGGACAGCCCCATTCGTCGCAGTAGCCGCCGCTGCCGTAATCGAAGCCGACGGCCGGCACACCAATTGAGATTCCCACATCCACCCGTGCCTCTGCCGATGTTCCAGCAAATGCGGCGACCGCGACCCCAATCGCGGCCGCGCAGGCCGCTGCAAACTTCTTCATGATATTCCCCCCAAGGGCCACAGCTCGCGGCGCTCGGTGAAGTGAACGACGCCTGAGCGTATTCTGTCAAATGAGCAATATCAGTTAGATAAAGCTCGGCCCCGACGGGGTCACGCCGGGGCCGAGTTCAACTCTGCCTAACTCGAGGCAGTGTTCGATTAGTGATGATGGCCGCCGCCGCCAGCGTGGCCATGCCAACCACCGTGGCCGCCGTGCCAGCCACCGTGGCCGCCATGCCAGCCGCCGTGCCAGCCGCCGCTGTGCGCCCAGTTGAAGTGTGCGCCGCGCCAGCCACCCCAGTTGTGCCAGCCGCCGCGATACCAGAACCAGGGACGACCGCCCCACCAGCGATAATAGTGCGGGCCGTAGACCCAGCGACCGCCGAGGAACACCGCCCCCGAATAGGTCGGATACCCGCAAGCGCCGCCATAATAATAGCTATAGGAATAGCACGGGCCGGGCGGGTAGTAGCCGGGGCCGTAGTAGTAGCCGGGCGCGCCAACGCCGATACCAATCCCAATCGCAACCCGCGCTTCTGCGGGTGCCGTAGCGGCGACGGAAGCGCCGGCGGCAATCCCTGCCACGGCAAGCGCGCCTGTCACCAGTTTCTTCATGCGTGTCATTGCTCCATCCTCTTGAGTAGCTCAGCTCCCCTCCGGGGCCATGCGCGTGAATTTGCGAGGCAGGTGCTGAACCGGGCATGAACGATCGTTTCAGGCTGGGACTTCGCCAGCTCATGCCGAGCGGCCGCGTGCCTCGATCGGCCAGATCGCTTCCAGCACATCGCCGCGCACCGCGTGATAGCAGTTGTAGAGATTCACCGTCGGATCGCAGTGGGGCACGACACAGGCAAGCGCATCGCCGGGGCGAAGCTTCTGTGTGCGCGCATCGTAAAGCACGCCGCCCTGCTCGTCGCCGAAGAAGAAATAACTCGCACCGTCCGGCGCACCCGAGGCGATCAGCGGCGGCCCGGCATCGGTGGCAAAGGCCTTGAAGCCGGCATCGGTGGTGGCGAGACCGTCACGATTGGCGCTGATCACCGTGGTTTGCACAAAGAGCGACGTTTCGAACGGTGCGCGATCACCCGGTTTCTGCCACACCTCATTGTACTGACGATCCATGAATACGTAGGAGCCAACCTGCAGCTCGGTGAGCGTGCGCGCGTCGGGATCGATGTCGAAGGTGCCAGTGCCGCCGCCCGTGATGATTTTTGGCGCAAGGCTTCTTGACGCCAGCGCATCGCGCAGCTCGGCGAGCTTCTTCATCACGTCCAGCGACTTGTCGCGGCGCTCGTTGGGCGATTCCAGATGCTGGAGATTGCCCGCGTAGCATTGCAGGCCGGCATATTCGAGACCATCTGAATTTGCGACCCGCTCAACCAGCGCAACCGCGGCATCGCCGAACGCGATACCTGTGCGGCTCATGCCGGGGTCGATATCGACAATCACCTTGAGCGCGTGCCCGTTCTGCTGCGCGGCGTCGGAGAGTTCCGCGGCCGTCTTGGGG
>DASXGS010000366.1:0-4976 GCA_036488975.1 Rhizomicrobium sp.
CCTGGAAGCAGGCCGATGTTTACCTCCGGCAATCCGCATCGCGCGCTCGGCACCGCCACGCGGTAATGCGCGCACAGCGCCACTTCCAGCCCGCCGCCCAGCGCGGTGCCGTGTATCGCCGCCACCACAGGCTTCGGTGCGCTCTCGATGAGGTCTTCGAGATCGAACAGGCTTGTGCCCTTCATCGGCTTGCCGAATTCGGTGATGTCGGCGCCCGCGATGAATGTCTTGCCCTCGCAAATCAGCACGATGGCTTTGGCTTGCGGATCGGCGGTGGCTTGGCGAAACCCTTCCGCCAGCCCGTCGCGCACCTTGGCGGAAAGCGCATTCACCGGCGGCGAATTGAGGGTAATGACGGCGATCTCATTCTCGCGCGCGAGATCGGTCACTTCGTTGATGGCGGTCATGAAATCGGCCCCTGATATTTTGTCAGGCCGAATGTGCGACGGCGCCGGGACCGAGTCCAGCCGATTTGAAAAACGGGTATGCCGCAGAATGGCGAAGGAGAGCTACGACTTCAGAGGCGGCCCGCTGGTGCGCGTGATCTTGAGGTCCATTGTCACGTCGACTTGGTCGGCAATCCGCACGAGCGGGATTTCGCCGTTGATACCGTAGTCCTTTCGATTGAATGCCATCGTTCCCTTGATGGTGCCGGTGCCCGTCCCCGCGCCCGACACCCCAAGGGTGAGCTTCTCGGGCTTCGTTACGCCGCGGATGGTGAAATTGCCATCCACCTCGAAGGTGTTAGGGCCAGTCTTGACGATCTTCGTGGAGCGGAAGCTGATCGCGGGATATTTGTCGGCGGCAAAAAAATCGTCACCTTTCATCTTCCGATCCTTCAATCCGCTGCCGGTGTTCACGCTGTCCGCCCGAATCTGGATGTCCAGCACACCGCTCGCCGGATCGTCCGATGCGAAGGTCAACCGTGCATTCCAGCTGTCGAATGTGCCGGTCACCGACACAGACGCCTTCACGAAGAATTTGACGGAGCTCTGGTCCCTCATCACCGCAAAAGTAGGCGCTGTCTGCGCCTCGCTCGCGGCGGGTATCGCAAGTAGTGCCAGCGTGCAGAGCAACGCGATCCGCGCCGCGATTTTGAAGAGCGACCGGCTCATAAGCGTGCCTCTCGAATACGTGCGTGCAGGCTAGAGAGGGATTAAGAACCATCCCATTGGATCAAAGGCCAAGCGTTTCAGCGGCCCAAGGCCAGATCGCTGACATAGGGATTGGTTTTGCGCTCCCAGCCGAAGGTGGACATCTGCCCATGGCCGGGCACGAAGCGCATATCGTCGCCCAACGGCCAGAGTCGTTCTGTGATTGACTTCACCAGCTGCGCGTGATTGCCGCGCGGCAGATCGGTCCGGCCAACCGAGCCGGCGAACAAAACATCGCCGACGAAGGCGATCTTCACGTCCGGATGGAAGAACACGATGTGCCCCGGCGTATGGCCGGGACAATGACGAACACCGAGCGTCACCTCGCCCACCTGCACTTCATCGCCGTCCGCGAGCCAGCGGGAGGGTGCGCATGCGTCACCGTTCCAACCGTGCCGGCGGCAATCCTCGGCGAGCCGCTCGAGCAGGAATTGATCGTCCGGATGCGGCCCTTCGATCGGCACGCCGGCCTCGCGGCTGAGCGCCGCAGCCCCGCCCGCATGATCCAGATGACCGTGAGTGAGGAGAACCTTTTCCAGCCTCAGGCCCTTAGCGCGGACAGCGTCCAACAGCCGTGGTACCTCGCCACCGGGATCGATCACCGCCGCACGCCGGGTCGTGCTGCACCAGATAAGCGAGCAATTCTGGCGGAAGGGTGTTACCGGAAGGACAGTGGCATGGAGGGGCGCTTCAGCCATTTTTCACAGATTTTGTGCGGGGAATTCACGAAATTGTCGCCTAACTTAAGGGGCAATTGTAACCCCGAGGCAACAGGTCTGGCGGGCGGTTTTGTTGATCGCAAGGGGCAGCAGGCTTATCTTTCGAGAGGGTCAAGGCAACAAAGGGGAACCGGCCAGAATGGCCGGGCACAGGTTTGCGTTCGAGACTGTCCATCGCCGGATTCGCCGCGCTTGCGCTCGCGGGCGGCGGAGTTGTGGCCGATGCCACGGCGCGGACGTCGCTCGACCTGCCCATGCAGGTGAACACCACGATCGCCGCGCCGGCGACCAGGCTCGTGGTGCAGTCGGACGGCGTCGATACGATCGTACTTGCGCCAGCGGTTCACGTGCGCATAGCGGCTCTGACCTCGGCACCGGATTTCTTCCAGTTCGCCGAAACGGCGCCGTCGGTTGCGCCGCCGGAACCAAACCTGCCGCTGAGTCTGGAGATTCCCGAGAGCAATAGTTCCGCAGCAGCACTCGATGTCGATTTCACGAAGTGGGGTGGCCTCGGGCTCACCGCGATGAGCGCCACCGGTCCCTCCGATCTGCTCGGGACGTTCACGCCGAATTCACTGACCTTGACGGGCGCAAGAACGTCGGCCGCCGGGCTTTCGGCGCACGTGAAATTCGGCGATGGCTGGGTGACGAGCTTTTCGTACAATACCGACATCAGCCAACTCGACCTGAAGGCAGGCGCTTCGCCAGCCCTCGCCGCGAGTACGGCGGACGGCCATTCTTACGGCGTGTCGATCGCCAAGCGCGGATTGTTCGGCGATGCCGATGCGTTGGGGCTTTCGCTGAGCCGTCCGTCCGACACCTATTTCGGCGGGATCAGCTTTGCAGATGCAGGACTCGAATCGCGCGTGAACCTTCTAGACAATTACCGGGGCGCGCTCGCCAACAACAGTACCAAGGAAACCGACGTCGCGCTTGGTTACGTGACCACTTTCTTCAATGGCGCACTCGCGCTGCAGGCCAACGCCGGCTACCAGATGAATGTCGGCGGGCAAACGGGCGTCAATTCTCTCGCCGTCTTGAGCCGCGCCAAAATCAATTTCTGATCTTGGCTGGATGGGTGCGCGCGGGCCGGGTTTTCCCCGGCCTTTTTTGCTTGTGAAGGCGGCGTCCGCACACTAGAAGGCGCCGCTCCCAACAATTCCTTCAGGTATACGCCATGGCCGGGCCGCAATACGTGTTTGTGATGAAAGGTCTGTCCAAAACCTATCCCGGCGGCCGCCAGGTGCTGAAGGACATCTGGCTCAGCTTCTATCCCGGCGCGAAGATCGGCATCGTCGGCGTGAACGGCTCGGGCAAGTCCACGCTCATGCGCATCATGGCTGGGCAGGACAAGGAGTTCACCGGCGAGGCGTGGGCGGCGGACGGCATCCGCACCGGATATCTGCCGCAGGAACCGGAGCTCGATCCCTCGAAAGATGTGCTCGGCAATGTGCTGGAAGGCGTGGCGGCCAAGAAAGCGTTGCTCGACCGCTACAACGAGATTGCGGCGAACTACTCCGACGAAACCGCCGATGAAATGGCGGCGCTGCAGGATAAGATCGACGCGGCGGGCTTGTGGGATTTGGATAGCCAGGTCGAGCAGGCGATGGATGCGCTGCGCTGCCCAGAGCCGGACGCGGATGTGACGAAACTCTCAGGCGGCGAGAAGCGGCGCGTCGCGCTGTGCAAACTGCTGCTCGATGCGCCGGACATTTTGCTGCTCGACGAGCCCACCAACCATCTCGATGCAGAGTCCGTTGAATGGCTGGAGCACACCTTGCGCGAATACAAGGGCTGCGTAATCCTCGTCACCCATGATCGCTATTTCCTCGACAATGTGACCCGCTGGATTCTCGAGCTGGATCGCGGTCGCGGTATTCCGCACGAGGGCAACTACACATCTTTCCTGGACGTGCAGGAGAAGCGGCTGCTGCAGGAAGGCAAAGAGGAAGAGGCGCGCGAACGCACCATCGCCCGCGAGCGCGAATGGATTTCGAAATCGCCCAAAGCACGGCAGGCGAAATCGAAAGCCCGCATTCAGTCGTATGAGGAACTGCTGGCGAGGTCGCAGGAACAGCGCACCGGGCCGGCGCAGATTCTCATCCCGATTTCGGAGCGGCTCGGGAGTGTCGTGGTGGAAGCGGACGGCGTCGAAAAGGCCTATGGTGACCAGCTTCTATTCGAGAATCTGAACTTCAATCTGCCGCCCGGCGGCATCGTGGGCGTGATTGGCCCGAACGGCGCGGGCAAGACCACCCTGTTTCGCATCCTCACCGGTCAGGAAAAGCCGGACGCCGGCAGTCTGCGGATCGGCGACACCGTGCAGATCGGCTATGTCGACCAGTCGCGGGAAGCGTTAGATCCGAACAAGACCGTGTGGCAGGAAATCTCCGGCGGCACCGATATCCTGGAGTTCGGCAAGACCAAGATGAACTCCCGCGCCTATGTGGGCGCGTTCAACTTCAAGGGCGGCGACCAGCAGAAGAAAGTTGGTCTGCTGTCCGGCGGCGAGCGCAACCGCGTGCACCTTGCCAAACTGCTGCGCGGTGGCGCCAACCTACTGTTGCTGGACGAACCGACCAACGACCTCGATGTGGAAACCTTGCGGGCGCTCGAAGCCGCGCTCGAAGATTTCGCCGGCTGCGCGATGATCATCAGCCACGATCGCTGGTTTCTCGATCGCATCGCAACGCACATGCTGGCTTTCGAAGGCGACAGCCACGTGGAGTGGTTCGAGGGCAACTATCAAGACTATGAGGCCGACAAGAAGCGCCGCCTCGGGATCGACGCCGAGCAGCCCCATCGCATCAAATACAAACGCTTCGCCCGCGCTTAGTTGCCCAGTTGCTATATCTGCCCAGTAGCGCGGACGCGAGCGGCGCGCTGCTGCAGATTCGCGGTGAGCGCACGCACATCGTTGTTGTGCTGAGAGAGGAACGAGCCGAAATCGTCCTGCTCGGTTATCGCAAGGTCGAGACCCGCGACCACGATATCGACGACGCTATAGTGGCCGCCGTTACCATACACGCGGAAATCGACCTCAATCGGTTGCTGCCCGGCAGGCGCCTGCGGATCGACCAACACGGTTCGAACGAGCTCATCG
>DASXGS010000104.1:0-2182 GCA_036488975.1 Rhizomicrobium sp.
CTGCGCGGCCACCGGCGTGACCGGCGATCTCATCTATGTCTCGCCGCGCTCCGGCCGGGCAGTGTCGCGCGAAGGCGGCGCACCCTATGCGGATCGCCTGCTGAAGCTACCGCCTTTCTTCCTCGGTGCGCAGAATTCGGAGCCGACTGCTGCTGACATTCTGGCCGGGCTCGATCTCACCGCCTATTTCCTGCTCGACCGCGTGCTTCAACCGCATGGAAAGCAACTGCCGCAGGCGCGTATCCGCTTGGCTGAACTTGCCGCCCGCGAATCGGAATAAGAAGAGCTGATGGCTGATATTGTCGACGACATTCGTCCCGAGCCTCTGGCAAGTGCGCTCTCCGAGCGCTTCCTCGCCTATGCGCTTTCCACCATCACACAACGGGCGCTGCCGGATGCGCGCGATGGGCTGAAGCCGGTTCACCGCCGCATTCTCTACGGCATGATGCGCTTGCGTCTCGACCCCGGCTCGGCAACGAAGAAATCCGCGAAGATTGTCGGCGACGTAATGGGCACGTTTCACCCGCACGGCAATCTTGCGATCTACGATGCGCTGGTGCGCCTCGCACAGGATTTTGCCACGCGCTATCCGTTGGTCGATGGGCAGGGCAACTTTGGCAACGTGGACGGCGATAATCCCGCTGCCGACCGCTACACCGAGGCGCGGCTTACGGCGCTCGCGCAGGGGCTGCTGGAAGGCATCGATGAGGACGCCGTCGACTTCCGTCCCAACTACGATGGTACGGAGCGGGAGCCGGTGGTGCTGCCGGCCGCCTTTCCGAACCTGCTGGCGAACGGTTCCAGCGGCATTGCGGTCGGCATGGCGACGTCCATTCCGCCGCACAATCTGGGCGAGCTGTGCAGCGCAGTGATCGCCCTGATCGAAAACCCGAACACGCGCGACGCCACACTCCTCAAATATGTGAAGGGGCCGGATTTCCCCACGGGCGGCGTGGTGGTGGACGATCCCGCCAGCATTGCCGAGGCGTATCGCACGGGGCGCGGCTCTTTCCGGCTGCGCGCGCGGTGGCGGAAGGAGGAGGGCTCGCGGGGTGTCTACCAGATCGTCGTCGATCAGATTCCCTATGGCGTGCAGAAATCGAAACTGATCGAGCGCATGGCGGAACTGCTCGATCAGAAAAAGCTGCCGCTGCTCGAAGATGTGCGCGATGAATCCGCCGAAGACATCCGCATCGTGCTGGCGCCCAAGAGCCGTACCGTAGATGCCGAACTGCTGATGGAGCAATTGTTCCGGCAGACCGATCTCGAAGCCCGCGTGCCGCTAAACATGAATGTGCTGGACAGCGGACTCATTCCCCGGGTGATGAGCCTGAAGGAAGCGCTGACCGCCTTCGTGAATCATCGCCGCGATGTGCTGGAGCGCCGCACGCGGCATCGGCTGGAGAAAATCGCGGCACGGCTGGAGGTGTTGGAAGGCTATCTCTCCGTCTATCTGAACCTCGATAAGGTCATCAAGATCATCCGCACCGAGGATGAGCCGAAGCCGCAGCTGATGAAGGCGTTCAAGCTCACGGAGAACCAGGCCGAAGCCATCCTCAACATGCGGCTGCGCGCGTTGCGCAAGCTCGAGGAAATGGAAATCCGCCGCGAGCATGAGACGCTGACGAAGGAGCAGAAGGATACGAAGAAGCTGCTCGGCTCGGAGAAGCTGAAAGACGAAAAGCTGATCTCCGAAATGCGCGCCATCCAGGAGAAATTCGGCGGCAAGCGGAAGGACGACAAACTGGGCCAGCGCCGCACCCAATTCGCGATCATGCCCGACATCGCCGAGGAAGTGGCCGCCATCGAGAACTATGTCGAGCGTGAGCCGATCACCGTGGTGTGCTCAGAGAAGGGTTGGCTGCGCAGCTTCAAAGGCCACCAGGAGCCGGGCGACGCGATCAAATACCGCGAGGGAGACCGCGAGCGCTTCTGGCTGCATGCGGAAACCACCGACAGACTGATGATGCTATCGACCGACGGCCGTTTCTTCACCTTCGATTGCGCCAAGCTGCCGGGCGGGCGCGGCAACGGCGAGGCGATCCGCACCTTCATCGATCTGCCGCCGGAAGCCGATCTGGTGGAGATGTTTGTGCATGCACCCGGACGCAAGCTGCTGCTGGCAGGAACCTCCGGCCACGGCTTCGTCACCAACGAGGACGATGCGGTGGCGATGACCCGC
>DASXGS010000119.1:0-5414 GCA_036488975.1 Rhizomicrobium sp.
CGATGGCGGTGCGCGCGGAAGTCTACAGATGGGACGGCTCCGCGAAAAAGGCCGTCGGCAGTGCGCTATACGAGTCGGCCCCGCGGACCATTTCCTTTTCCGATTCCGCGTTCCATTCAGCAAGTTTTTCCCCGACGGTTCCCGTCACATCGATGCAGACGTATCTGCTGTTTCTCAGCTTCGATAAGGATTACCGGAGCTGCAGCGCCGCTTCTCTCAAATGGGGTGCGGTCGGCGACAACACCGACGGGCCGGGGACTTTCGTGTACCAGAACAACGGCGGCAACGCATCGAGGTGGACGACCGCGTCGTGGAAGATCTACGGCCTCGACCTTGCGTTCATTGCATCCGTCAGCCCGTAGACAGGCGCGATCGCCGGAGCGAATACCGGCGCTCATGGGCACGCATACACCCTTTCTCATGCACTGGGGCGTGATGGTGATCGGCGGATGCCGCTTGTTTCCTTCGGGCCATGATTTTGGCGACACCGGGATGATGGCCATCATGCCGCAATGCTACTCTCCCCACGAATAACCGCGGACGAGGTGGCTTGCTTTACGCCGGTTGGATTTTGCTTCTTATTGCGCTGTGCGGCGGTGGCTATGCCGTCGCGGCGACGATGTTCGCGGCACGTCGGTTTGGCGGTCACCCTGACGGCGGCTTGAGTTCGACGCCCGCGGTGACCCTCCTGAAGCCGCTGCATGGCGCCGAGCCGGGACTGGAGCAGTCGCTGGCGACCGCGCTTCAGCAGGACTATCCGGGGTCGGTGCAAATGGTGTGCGGCGTGGCGGACGCCGCCGATCCGGCGGTTGCTGTGGTCGAACGGGTGAAGCAGCGGTTTCCCGAGCGCAATATTGCATTGGTGGTGGATGGCCGCACCTATGGCGCCAACCGCAAGGTTTCCAACCTCATCAACATGATGGCGGCGGCGAAGCACGATCTGCTGGTGCATGCCGATGCCGACATTGTAGCGCCGCCGCAATGGCTTTCGGCGGTGGTGGCCGCGCTCTCGCGTGAGGGTGTTGGCGCTGTGTCGTGCTTCTATGCCGGTGAAGGGCGGGCGTGGTGGGGCCGGCTCGCGGCAATGGGCATCAGCTATCAGTTTCTCCCCAATGCTGTGTTTGGCGCCGCAACGGGCCTTGCGCATCCTTCGATGGGTTCGACGATCGCTCTGCGCCGGAGCACGCTTGTAGGGATCGGCGGGTTCGAAGCCTTTCGCGACATGCTGGCGGACGACTATGAAATCGGACGGGCCGTGCGGGCCAAAGGCTATCGGCTGGCCTACCCGGCGCTGACCGTGCGGCACCTCTGCACCGAAGGAACCTTCGCTGAACTTTGGCGGCACGAGTTGCGCTGGGCCCGGACCATCCGGACCGTCGATCCGGCCGGCCATTTCGGCAGTGTTCTGACGCACCCCCTTCCGCTGGCGCTCATCGGCGCAGTTCTGCTGGGGTTCTCGCCTGGTGCCCTGGTTGTTCTGGCATCCGTCCTTCTAGCCCGGCTTTTCCTGAAGCGCCGGATAGACCATATAGCCGGGGTACGCGCCGGGCCGGCGTGGCTTCTGCCCCTGCGCGACGTGCTATCGTTCGGGGTGTTTCTGGTCTCGTTGGCCGGTCGGGGGGTGCGTTGGCGGAATGACCGCCTGAACATCGGCGCGCGCGGCGCCATTTCGTAGGAAAGAAGTATGCGGACATTGTTCCTTCAGGCGCCTTCCTTCGATGGCTTCGATGGCGGCGCCGGCTCCCGCTACCAGGCGAAACGCGAGATCAAATCGTTCTGGTTTCCCACCTGGCTTGCCCAGCCCGCTGCGCTCGTGGAGAACTCGAAGCTGATCGATGCGCCCCCACACAACATCGGCCTCGCGGAAATCGTGGCGCAAGCCAAGGACTTCGACCACGTGGTGGCGCACACTTCGGTGCCGTCGTTTAAATCCGATGTGGCGACGATTGCGGCGCTGAAAGAGGCGAACCCGAACCTGCTCGCCGGATTGATCGGCGCCAAGGTGGCGGTGAATGCCGAAGGTTCTCTGCGGGAAGCGCCGGTGGTGGATTACGTCGCGCGCAACGAATTCGATTTCACCATCAAGGACGTGGCCGACGAGATTCCGCTGAAGGACATCTCCGGCATTTCCTATCGCGACAAACGCGGCGCCGTTCAGCACAATCCCGATCGGCCGATGATCGAGAACATGGACGCGCTGCCGTTCGTGACGCCGGTGTACAAGCGCGATCTCGAAATCGAGAATTATTTCATCGGCTATCTGAAGCACCCGTACATTTCGCTTTACACCGGGCGCGGCTGCAAATCGCGCTGCACCTTTTGTCTGTGGCCGCAAACGGTCGGCGGCCATCGCTATCGCACCCGCAGCGTCGGCCATGTCATCGACGAAATCCGCTATGCCAAAGCGGCTTTTCCGCAGGTGAAGGAATTCTTCTTCGACGACGATACCTTCACCGACGATCTGCCGCGCGCCGAAGCGATCGCCAAGGAGCTGGGCAAGCTTGGCGTCACCTGGTCGTGCAACGCCAAGGCCAACGTGCCGCGCAAGACGCTGGAGGTGCTGAAGAATAATGGCTTGCGCCTGCTGCTGGTCGGCTACGAATCCGGCAACCAGCAAATTCTGTTCAACATCAAGAAGGGCATGCGCATCGAGGTGGCCGAGCGTTTCACCAAGGATTGCCACGACCTCGGCGTTACCATCCACGGCACCTTCATTCTCGGCCTGCCCGGCGAGAGCGAACAGACCATTCGCGAGACGGTGGAATTCGCCAAGCGCATCAACCCGCACACCATTCAGGTGTCGCTAGCGGCGCCCTATCCCGGCACCTTCCTCTACAATCAGGCGGTGCAGAACGGCTGGCTGGATGCCGCCAATGCCGAGTTGGTGGACGAGCACGGCATCCAGATCGCGCCGCTGCACTATCCGCACCTCTCGCACAAGCAGATTTTCGATTCGCTGGAAGGTTTCTATCGCGAATTCTATTTCCGCCCGGGAAAGATCGCCGCCATCGTGGGCGAGATGGTGCGTTCGACCGACATGATGAAGCGCCGCTTGCGCGAAGGCGTCGAGTTTTTCCACTTCCTGCGCGAACGTCGCAACGCGGCCTAGTGCCATGACGCTGCAGCCGCTCACCTTTCCCGATTTGCCGGCGGAGGCTGTTGCCGTGCCGGAGGGGCGCATTCGCCTGGGCAGCGAAGAACACAAGAAACTGTTCTGCCGTACGCTGCTTGAGACGTTCGATCCCTACAAGCCGGCGGTGATCGATTGGCCGACGCTCGCACCGGATGCGCTCGCGCGCCTTACCTCGCTGCCCATCTGGGACATCGCGGTTCAGACCGAAGGTAAGGCAGGCCTGCGCGTACAGACCTACGGCGACACCATCGCCGATCCCTTGCTTCGGCAGGCAACCGCGCTCAACGCTTTCGAGGAGAAGCGGCACAAGCACGTGCTGCACAATATGGTGCGGGCTTACGGCATCAAGCTGGCGCCAGAACCTGAATACGTAACCCCACGCGATCCGGAATGGGCCTTCATGGTGACCGGCTACAGCGAATGCATCGACAGCTTTTTTGCCTTCGGTCTGTTCGCGACGGCCAGTCGCTCCGGCTTCTTTCCCGAGGAGTTGGTGGACACGTTCGAGCCGGTGATGCGCGAGGAAGGCAGGCACATCCTCTTTTTCGTGAACTGGGTCGCCTGGCACCGGCGCAACATGCCCCTGTGGCGCAGACCCTGGTTTGCGCTGAAAATTCTCGGCGTGTGGGCGTTCCTGATCTCGGAGCGCATCGGCATTGCAAAAGACGTCGGCGGCGGACAGCAGGACAACAATTTCACTGTCAACGGTGCGCAGGACTTGGGCGTCGATATTTCCGTCGCCGATCTGATGGACACCTGCCTCGCGGAAAACGATCGCCGCCTCGACGTTTACGACGCGCGGCTGCTGCGGCCGAATTTCGTGCCGCGCGTGGTGCGGCTCGCACGCCGCTTCATGGGCAGGCCGGCACGCGCGTGAGCGAGGCCGCCTCCCGCTACTCAGCAAAATTAGGCGCAGTTCTTGCGGCGGTGATCGGCTTGCTTGGCGCCGCCTGGATCATCTTCCACATCGGATTCCAGCCGATATTTGCCGCGATCTCCTCAGCCGGCTGGGGCGGCTTTGCGCTGCTCTGTCTTTTCGGGCTCGCCAATTTCACGCTGCTGGGCTTTGCCTGGCATGCGCTTGTGCCTTGCGCCGCGCTGGACATCCTCACCTTCTGTTGGGGCCGCGCGGTGCGGGATTCTGCGGGTGACGTGCTGCCCCTCTCGCAGATCGGCGGGATGGTGATCGGCGCGCGCGCGGTGATGCTGCGAGGGCTAGCGCGCACCCGGGCGTTCGGTTCGACCATCGTAGACATCACGCTCGAAATGATTGCGCAACTAGCGTTCATCGCCGCGGGCGTCGCCATTCTGGTGACGCGGCTGCCGGAACTGCGCTCCGGCTCGCTGGTGAAAGCAGGTGCGATTGCGATTGCCGTGGGCGCGATGCTGGCGGCGGCGTTCGTGATCGTGCAGCGCCGCGGCTTCGGGATTTTCGAGCGCATGGCGCAGCGGCTGCTCCCTGCCGCCGCGCTGCATGCCGCCGAACTCGACCGCACGATCAACGAAATCCATGCCGCGCCGAGGCGCTTGCTCACCGGATTTGGGCTGCATCTTCTGGGCTGGCTGTCCGCCGCTTTCGGGCTGTGGCTTGCGCTCGCGCTGGTCGGATACCGCACGCCTTATGCGAATGCCGTGGCCATCGAGAGCCTGTTGTGTGCGCTGCGCAGCGCGACCGTCTTCATACCCGGCGCCATCGGTGTGCAGGAGGCGGGCTACGCGGTAATGATGCCGCTGTTCGGATTGCCGGCGGAGATCGGGGTCGCGGTGTCGCTGCTCAAGCGCGCGCGGGAGATCGCCGTCGGTGTGCCGGTGCTGCTCAGCTGGCAGTTCGCCGAAGGGCGTCGCGCGTTTGCGCCCGCGGCCCAATTGCGCCCGAGCCTGCATGACTGACGTTGTATTGGTGACGGGCGCGTCCGGCTTTGTCGGGTCGGCCGTGGCGCGCAAGCTGATCGAGCGCGGCTTTCGCGTGCGTGCAATGGTGCGCGCCGGCAGCCCCCGCGGCAATCTCGCCGGCCTCGATTGCGAAATCTCAGAAGGCGACATGCGCGATGCGGCATCGCTTGCGCGCGCGATGGATGGCGCTCGCCACCTGTTCCATGTCGCGGCCGATTACCGGCTTTGGGCGCGCGATCCCGGCGAGATCATCCGCAACAATCGCGATGGCACCCGCGCGGTGATGACGGCGGCGCGTACCGCCGGTGTGGAGCGGATCGTGTACACAAGCTCGGTCGCGACGCTGAAGCCGCGCGACGACGGCAGCAACGCGGATGAAAACGACCGC
>DASXGS010000165.1:0-1847 GCA_036488975.1 Rhizomicrobium sp.
GGCCCCGGCGATCCCGGATTGATCACGGTGCTGGGCTTGCATGCCATCGCGACCGCCGATGCCATTCTCTACGACGCCCTGGTGAACCAGGCGCTGCTGCGGTTCGCCCGGCCCGGCGCGGAACTGGTCTACGCCGGCAAACGGCGCGGCAAGCTGAGTGCGAAGCAAGACGCTATCTCCCGCAAGCTGGTGACGCTGGCGAGGAAAGGCAAACGGGTACTCCGGCTGAAAGGCGGCGATCCGTTCGTGTTCGGCCGCGGCGGCGAAGAGGCGCTGGCACTCGCCCGCGCAAGCGTTCCGTTTCGCATCGTGCCGGGCGTGACGGCGGGGATCGGCGGTCTCGCCTATGCCGGCATTGCGGTAACCCATCGTGACACCAACCACGTGGTGACCTTCATCACCGGCCACGGCGCGGACGGTAAGCTGCCAGAGATCGACTGGAATTCCACGGCGCGCGGTTCGCCGACGCTGGTGCTCTATATGGCGCTCGCCCATGCCGACGAGATCGCGCGCAAGCTGATAGCGGCAGGCCGCGCTGCGAATGAACCGGCAGCCATCGTCAGCGACGCGACGCGCGAAAAACAGAGGGTGCGCGTGACCACGCTCGGCAAGCTCGGCGAAGTGGCACGCGAAAGCAGCGCGCCGGCCATTCTCGTCATCGGCGAGAATGTGAAGCTGCGCGCCGGTCTCGACTGGCTCGGCGCGCTCTCCGGCCGTCTGCTCGATGCCGATCCGCTGAAGCGCGAAGCGCTCGCCCGCGCGTCGTAGTCGCGGCGGTTATTTCAGGATTTTGCTCGCGACCTCAAACAGGTTGGCCGAAAGCCCCGGCTTTTTCAGAATCGTTTCCAGTTCCGCGCGCATCGATTGTTGTCGCGCGTCGTCGTAGCGGCGCCAGTTCTCGAACGCCGCCGCCATGCGCGCCGCCACCTGCGGATTAATCGAATCCAACTCGCGCAGCACATCGCACACCAGCGCGTAGCCTGAGCCATCTGCCTCATGGAAGCGCAAATGATTGGCCGAGAAGGCGCCGATGAGCGCTCGCACGCGGTTGGGATTCTGGATGTCGAAGGCCGGGTGTTTCATGAGCGCCCGCACCTGCACCATGGTGGTGGCAAGCGGCGAGCCCGCCTGCAAAGCCATCCATTTGTCGAGCACCAGCGGATCCTTGGCGAAGCGGTCGTGGAAATCTGCGAATGCCGTTTCCCGCTCCGGCCAATCCATGCGCGAGAGCGCGGCCAAGCCGGCGATCATGTCCGTCATGTTGGAGGCCGAGCGGTAGTGCGCCTCGGCGATTTGCGCGGAGGCGTCCGTGTCTTCCGCCGTCAGATAGCGCAGGCACGCGTTCCGCAACCGGCGGCGCCCCGCGGAAGCGGCATCCGGCGCGAACGCCTGGGCCGACTCCAGCTTGCCGTACAAAGCCCCGAATGATTCGCGATGCTTCCCGGCCACGCCGCGGATCAGCGCCATGCGCGCATCGTGAATCGCCACCGGATCGGCGGGCGTCATTTTCAGCGCGAGCTCGCTTTCGCCCGGGGGTGCCAGCATCTCGGCGGCGAAGGCGTGATCTTCCTCGGCGCGCGCGAGCACCTCGCCGATGGCATCGACGTAGATCGCATCAGCGCGCGGCGCGATGCCGGACTTCGCCGTCTCCGCCATTTCCAGCAGCACATCCGTGGCAAGCGCCTGTCCCGCCTCCCAGCGGTTGAAGGGATCGGTGTCGCGGCTCATCAGCGCCGCGCGATCGACCGCGCTCAGCGACACTTTGAAATGCACCGGCGCGGAAAGGCGCCGCCCGATCGACGGCAATGCGTCCTCGTCCACACCCACGAACACGAATCGCTGCTCCG
>DASXGS010000245.1:0-1799 GCA_036488975.1 Rhizomicrobium sp.
TGGACCACCGACTGGATCAGCGACGCAGGCCGCGAGAAGTTGCGCGCCTATGGCATCGCGCCGCCGCCGCGAGGCGCGGCTAAAGCCTCGTTGCGCGAAACGCCGGCTGAATGCCCGCGCTGCGGCTCAAGCCACACGGAAGAACTTAGCCGCTTCGGTTCCACGCCGTGCAAGGCGCTACACCGCTGCCTCGATTGCCGCGAACCGTTCGACCGCTTCAAGTGCCACTGAATGTCCATCAACACCGGCTTTCACAAACTCAAGATTGCGGAGGTGCGGCGTGAGACCCCCGATGCCGTTTCCGTCCGCTTCGAAATTCCGGAACCGCTGAAACAGGCGTTTGCCTTCAAGGCCGGCCAGCATCTGACGCTCAGAACCGAACTGAACGGCGAAGATGTCCGGCGCAATTACTCCGTGTGTGTGGCGCCGAGCGAAAACGAGATGCGCATCGCCATCAAGCAGATGACACCCGGGCGCTTCTCCGCCTGGGCGAATGCAAATCTGCGCGAAGGCGACGTTGTCGAAGTGCTGCCGCCGATGGGCCGCTTCATCGTGCCGGAATCCGCGCGTGAGAACCCCTACTACGTCGGGTTGGCAGGTGGCTCGGGCATCACGCCGGTGATTTCGATTGTGAAGACGGTGCTCGAAACGCAACCCACCGCGCGTTTCGTCCTGCTCTACGGCAACCGCAACACCGCGTCGGTGATGTTCCTGGAAGAGCTTGCGGGCCTGAAGAACCGCTACATGGATCGGCTCGAACTCTATCATTTTCTCGAAGACGAAGCCGAAGAGATTGAGCTTTTCAATGGCCGTCTGGATCGCGACAAATGCGAAGCTGTCTTCGACACGCTGGTGGATGTGAACTCTGCGGACGCGGTGTTCATCTGCGGTCCCGTTCCGATGATGGATGCGGCGGAAACGGCACTCCGCGCCCGCGGCGTCGCGCCCGAGAAAATCCTCATCGAGCGCTTCACCTCGAGCGCGCTATCCGCCGAACAACTGGCGCAACGGGAAGCCCTGCAGCAGAAGGCGGCGGGCACAGAGCTGCTCGTCACCCTCGATGGCCGGCGCTCGAAAATCGCTTTCGATCCCACGAGGGGGAACATTCTGGAATCCGTTCAGGCGGCCGGCCTGCCGGCGCCTTACGCCTGCAAGGGCGGGGTATGCACAACCTGCCGGGCCAAAATTCTCGAAGGCCGCGTGACCATGACCAAGAATTATGGTCTGACGGAGGAGGAAGTGGCGGACGGCTATGTGCTCACCTGCCAGTCCGTTCCGGCGACCGACCGGGTGGTGCTCAGTTACGACGAGTGAGGGCGATGTTCGAAAACCTGAAGCCGCGGCCGCCCGATCCGCTGCTCGATATCATCCGCCAGTTCCGTGCCGATCCGCGGGCGCGCAAGCTTGATCTCGGCGTCGGCGTCTTTCAGGACGAAAGCGGCCGCACCCCCATTCCCAATGCGGTGAAGCGGGCCGAGCATCACCTGCTCGAAACGCAGGAGACGAAAGTTTATCTCGGCGCGGAAGGCGATGTGGATTTTGCCACCGCGCTGGCAGCGCTTGCCTTGGCGGACAGTGCTCCCAGAGATCGCCTGGTCGCATTGCAGGCGCCTGGCGGCACCGGGGCACTGCGTCTCGGCGCCGAACTGATCCGTGCGGCCAACCCGAGCGCAACCGTCTGGCTCGGGCGGCCGACATGGCCGAACCACGATGCGATTTTTCCGGCCGCTGGTCTGACACTTGCCGAGTACCGCTATTTCGATCCGGCGACCCAATCTGTTTGCTTCGAGGCGCTGATC
>DASXGS010000246.1:0-4249 GCA_036488975.1 Rhizomicrobium sp.
GCCGGCACCGGCGGCTTGCCCAGGCCGGGCATCGGCTTTGACTTCACCGGCGGGCCGCCGATGCTGCCGCCGATCACGATCGTGAGCTTTGCGGGATTGAACAGCCGCTTCGCCACTCGCTTCACGTCATCCAACTTCACCGCGTTGATCAGCGCGTTGCGCTTGGCAACGTAACCGATGGGCAGGCCCACGCGCTGGAACGAATTCAGCTCGCTGGCGATGCCGCTGTTGGACGAGAACGCCAGCGGGAACGAGCCGGTGATGTAGGTCTTCGCATCCGCCAATTCCTTGTCGGTCGCGCCGTTCTCGGAAAAATTCTTCATGGTGGCGCGCACCACATCGATCGTCTGTTTCATGGCGCCAACGCGGGTGGCCACCTCTACGGCGAATAGGCCGGCCTTTTTCAACGTGTCGAGGGAGCTGCTGATGCCGTAGGTGAGGCCGCGTTTCTCGCGCACCTCCTGCATCAGCCGCGAGGAGAAGCCCCCGCCGCCCAGAATGTAGTTTGCCACATAGCCGGGGATGAAATCCTTGTCGCTGCGAAGGATTCCCGGCAGCCCGAAAATGGCGGTGGGTTGCGGTACCGGCATCGGAATCACGTGCACACCCGGGGCGCCGACATGACGCACCGGCGGGATGGGCGGCGCCCAGCGTGCGGGCAGCTGGCCGAAGGCGCTTCCGATCAGCATCTTGAGGGTGCTGGCATCTGCGTCGCCGGATACGGCAATCTTGAGGCCATTGCGCACCCAGTGGCTCCGCGCGAAGGCGCGGACATCGGCGCGCCCGATGTGGCTCACGGAAGACAACGTACCGTTGACCGGGTGCGCGTAAGGATGGCCTGCGAAGAAGGTATTGGAAAAGCCTTTAGAAGCAACGGTCGGCGGGTCTTCATCCTCCTGCTCGAGCGCGGCGATGATCTGGCTGCGCACGCGAATGACGGCATCGTTGTCGAAGCGCGGGTGGGTGAGCGCAAGGCCGAGCAGGCGGAAGGCTTCCTTTGCATTTTCCGTCAGCGTCACCAGCGAGATCACCAGGTAGTCGCGCTGTGTGGTCATGCTGAGGCGGATGGCCTTGTCGCTTAGCGCGGACTGATAGGCCTGAGAATTGAGGTTGCCCGCGCCTTCGTTGAGCAGGTCGGCGGTGAACGCCGCAAGCCCCGCTTTCTCTTTCGGATCGTAAGCGGAGCCCGCGGGCAGCGCCGCGGTGAGCGCGACCATCGGCAGCGTGTGGTCTTCCACGTACCACACCTGCACGTTCTTCCCCATGTCGAGGTTCTGGACGTTCACCGCCTGCGCGGCGGCCGGCGCGATCAATGCGCCGATCAGCAGCAGGAGGGAGAAAAGGCGCTTCATCGGCGCGCGCCTGCCGGCGCGGCGGGGGTGAGATAAGCAGTCACGGCTTCCCGCTTGATCAGCCGCTGCGCTGCGGCGGCGCGAACCGCATTCGGCGACACGGCCTTGATCCGCTCGGGCCACTGATCGACATCGTCCGTCGTGAGTCCGATCGCGAGCGCCTGGCCATATGCCGCCGCCATTTCGTACTGGCTGTCGCGGCGATAGGTTGCGCTGGCCACCAGCTGGATTTTGGCGCGGGTGAATTCGTGCGGGTTGGGCAACGCCGACGCGTAGCCCTTGATTGCATCGTCTACCGCTTTTTCCACCTGCTCCAGCCGCACACCGGGGCGCGGGACGGCGTACACGTCGAACTCACCCGCATCGCGCGCATAGCCATCGTAGGAAGCGCCGGCGTCGGAGGCGAGCTTCTTCTCCACCACCAGCTTGCGATAGAGCGTGCTGGTGGAATCGCCCCCAAGCGCTTGCGCCAGGACTTCCAGCGCTTCGGCTTCGCCCGGCTTGCCTTCCGTGTAGCTGACGGTGCGATAGATGCGGAAGAACAGCGGCACCTTCACATCGGCGCGCGCGATGGAAAGGCGCGTTTCACCCAAGCGTGGCGGCTGCGCGAATTCCCAGCGCGGCACCAGTTCACGCGCCGGCAGCTTGCCGTATTCCGCTTCGGCGGCGGTGCGCACTTCGTCCGGCGTGACATCGCCCGCCACCACCAGAATGCAATTATTCGGCGCGTAATGGTGGTTGTAGAAGGTCTGCGCTTCGACCCGGCCGATGCGGCGAATTTCCTCCGGCCAGCCAATGACTGGACGCCCATAAGGGTGCGTGAGATGCAGCGCGGCCTCCATCTGCTCACGGAGCAGCGACTGGGGATCGTTGTCCACCCGCATGCGGCGCTCTTCCATCACCACCTGGAGCTCGGTGTGGACGTTCGGATCCGAAAGATCGAGATTGGCGATGCGGTCCGCCTCCAGGTTCATCATCTGCCGCATGCGGTCTTTGGCGATCTGTTCGTAGAACGCGGTGTAGTCGTGCGTGGTGAAGGCGTTGTCCTCGCCCCCATTGCGCGCAACCGTGGTGGAGAACGTGTCACCCGGATTGGCGGTCGTGCCGCGGAACATCATGTGCTCGAAGAAATGCGCCATGCCGCCGAGCCCCGGCGGATCGTCCACCGCGCCGACGCGATACCACAGCATCTGCGTGATAACGGGCGCCCGGTGATCGGGCACCACCAGCACCTGCATCCCGTTCTGCAGCGCGAACTGGAACGCTCTTTCGCGGGTCTCGGCGCTTGGTCTGGTTTGCGCGGCAGGTCTGTTCTCTGCGGGCGCGTCCGATTGGGCGGCGAGCGCCGCAAGAAACAACGCGCCCCCGAATGCGAGGCGCCTAGAAAATGCCATCGAGCCAGCCGCCGCTGTCGTCTTTCTTGATCTGGGCTTGCTCGGCCGGCTGCGCCGTCTTGTTCGGATCGATGCGCGCCTTTTCGGCGTCGGCATTGAGCGCTTCGTTGTCGGAGGAGCCGCCGCCGAACAGCAGATGATCGGTGAAACTCTCGTCGGCGCTTTGCTGGTTTGCATTGTCGGCGGCGATTTGCTGGCGAATGGAATCGGTTGCCGCGGCGGCGCCGGTCTGCGCCATCAGCATTTTTTCGCCGTCGCTGTAGTTGCCAGTGATAGTCCCGGCGACGGTGTTCGGATCGTCGCTGTAGAGCGCGGCCTGGGCACTTTCCGTGGGCGACACCTGGTTCAGAGGCGCAGCGCCCGGCTTGGGCGGCTTGAGGTTGTAATCCGGTGGAATGATAAGCGGCGCCTTGGTGACGACGGCGAACTCGTCCGGCGGCTGCTTGCTGACGCCCATGGCATCTCGAACGCTCTCGCAGCCGGCCATTGACACAACGATGCCGCCGATCGCCGCAATCTGCACCAATGTGCGCAGGCGTCTGTTACTCCACATCCGTCGCTCCCGGGCTTTCTCTCTTTGGCGCAGGCCCGTGTTCGGGCCTCAGCAGGGCGTCATACAGGAGCGCGCCCACCCCCAGGGTGATCGCGCAATCTGCGATGTTGAACACATACCAATCGTAGCCCCGCCAGTAAAAGTGAAAAAAATCGGCAACCCGGCCGTACACCAGCCGGTCGATAAGGTTGCCGACGGCCCCCCCGATCACAAGCCCGAGACCGGCCGCCAGCACGGCGCGATGCGCGCTCCACAGCCACCAGCCGAGTCCCACGACGGCAGCCAGCGAGAACAGGGCGAGAAAGGCGCTCCCCCAAGGGCCGTGGGCTGGGAAGAGGCCGTAGCTCACGCCGGGGTTCCAAACCATTACCAAATTGAAGAAAGGCAGCACCGGGATGGCCTGCCCCGGCAGCATCTCCTTGAAATGGAAGCCATAGAGCATGAGCGCCTTGGTCGCCTGATCGAGAATCAGGGCCGCCAGGGCGGCGATCATGCCCCATTGGCGCGGCGGCAGCGGGTTCATGCCGCGGTTTCCTCAAGCGCCTGCACCGCATCGGCGCAGCGGTTGCAAAGGTCGGGATAGGCGGGGTGCGAGCCCACCTCCGGCAGGATCATCCAGCAGCGGGCGCACTTGTCGCCCTCCGCATGGTGGAAGACGACCGCGGCGCCCGGCACGTCCGGCAGGAGGAAGGCACCCTCGGGCGCGGGATTGGTGGACACCATCGCGTGCGAGGTAATGGCAATTTCGCCGAGGTCGATTTCATCCAGCAGGGCGGCGTCTTCCGGCGCGACAAACAGCACCGGTCGCGCTTCGAGCGACGCGCCGATCACCTTGTCCTTGCGTTTGATCTCGAGCGCGCCGGTGACGACGCGGCGTAACTCTCGGACACGATTCCATTTCTGGATAAGCGCCTCATCGTCCCACTCCCCTGGGACTTCAGGAAATACCT
>DASXGS010000371.1:0-2948 GCA_036488975.1 Rhizomicrobium sp.
CGGCAATCCGGCGCGCAGGCCTTCCCACGGACTGGCGAAATCGAATTCGCGGAATTCCTGCACCAGCTGCACCGGCTGGTAGACGACGCGCTTCTGGTCGTCGTCGTAACGCAACTCGACAAAACCGGTCAGCGGGAAGTCCTTGCGCAGCGGATATCCTTCAAAGCCGTAGTCTGTGAGGATGCGGCGCAGGTCCGGGTGATCGGAAAACACCACGCCGTACATGTCGAAGGTCTCGCGCTCGAGCCAGTTTGCCGTGGGGTGGATGTGCGCGATGGAAGGCAGCGGTGTCTGTTCGTCGGTCTGCGCCTTCAACCGGATGCGCTGGTTCTTCGTCAGCGAAAGGAAATGGTAGACCACATCGAAGCGTTTCTCGCGCTTCGGCCAATCGACGCCGCAGATGTCGAGCAGCAAGCGGAACTCGCATTCCGGATCGTCGCGGAGAAATTCTACAACCCGAGGAAGTGCATCTTCGGAGACACTCACGGTCAGTTCACCGCGATCGCATCGCTGGTCGAGCACCGCGCCGGGGAGCGCCTGCGCGACATGGTTGCCGAGAGCGGTGAGATCGAGGCTCATATTGGCCTTCAGCGCTCGATGGTGCCGGTGCGGCGGATTTTCCGCTGCAACAGCATGATGCCGTACACGAGCGCTTCCGCCGTCGGCGGGCACCCGGGCACGTAGATATCCACCGGCACGATGCGATCGCAGCCCCGCACCACCGAGTACGAATAATGGTAGTAGCCGCCGCCGTTGGCGCAGGAGCCCATGCTGATGACGTATTTCGGCTCCGGCATCTGGTCGTAGACCTTGCGCAGGGCCGGGGCCATCTTGTTGCACAACGTGCCCGCCACGATCATCACATCCGACTGGCGCGGGCTCCCGCGCGGGGCAACGCCGAAGCGTTCGAGATCGTAGCGCGGCATAGAAGCCTGCATCATTTCGACCGCGCAGCAGGCGAGCCCGAACGTCATCCACATCAGCGAGCCGGTGCGCGCCCAGTTGATCAGCGCATCGGCGCTGGCGACCAGAAATCCCTTGTCCTGCATCGCCGCCTGGACTTCGCTGAAATAGGGATCGTTGGCGGCGAGTGGCGCCCCGCCCTCGACGCCCACGCGCGCGCCGGTGCCGGCTGGAACGATCACTCCCATTCGAGCGCTCCCTTCCGCCATTCGTAGATGAAGCCCACGGTCAACACGCCCAAGAACACCATCATGGACCAGAAGGCATAAACGCCTGTCTTGCCGAGCGTAATCGCCCACGGAAACAGGAACGCCACTTCGAGATCGAAGATGATGAAAAGCAGCGCCACGAGGTAGTACCGCACATCGAACTTCATGCGGGAATCGCCAAAGGCATTGAAGCCGCATTCATAGGCCGAAAGCTTCTCCGGATCGGGCTTGGAGGGCGCGATCACAAACGGAACCACCAGGAACACAAGGCTCAGCGCGCCCGCAATTCCGATGAAAATCAGGATCGGCAGATATTCGACCAGCAGCTGATTCATTCCATACCCTTGTCTTGAAGCCGCGCGACAGGGCTCAGGTTGCGGAGTCCAAGGTGCGTCGTTTTCGCGGCCGCAGCAAAGCGCGAACGCGACGCGGGTTTAAGCCATGATTTGTAGGGAGAACAAGCGGTTTTTCCGCCACAAATTCTCGGACCTGCAACCAAATGGCTTGCCTAGCCGACGCTCGCGGCAACAGGCCCGCCTTCGCCAATTGGCTACGGCGCGGCAGCCTTCTCTCGCTTCGCGAGCGAAGGCTGGCGGGAGCGACGGGGCTCGAACCCGCGACCTTCGGCGTGACAGGCCGACGCTCTAACCAACTGAGCTACGCCCCCGCGCGCGAATGGCCGTAAGGCCGCCGCGGAAGGCGTTTCGTGTAGGACCGCGCACGCCAGAGGTCAAGCGAAGGTCAGTCGTTTGGCCGCCTTTCGCGCGGCCGCAATTCTTCCGGCGTCACCTTGCCATCGCCATTCGTGTCCATCTGTTCGAACAGTGATCGGGGTTGCGCCGCGAACTCGCCGAAATCGATGCACCCATTGCCCTTGAAGTCGACAAGCGGAGAATAGGTCGACTGATCCTTTGCCCAGCGCTCCTGATTCACAGCACGCGCCTGGTCGGCATCGAGGCACCCCTTCCCCCGAGCGTCGACTTTGGCGAATTCAGCGCGCAGGCCTTGCTCCAGCTCCGCCCGCGTAACTGTGCCATCGTGATTGGCGTCATACGCCAGCACGATGCTGCCGACAGGGCGGTACTCAGGCAAATCCTGTCGCGGCGGTGCGTGGCGCCCAGAGCAGCCGGCCGTCAGAAGGGCGGCACACAGAGACAGGACGGATCTGCGCATCGGCCCACTCCGCCACCGCGCAACCCGGCCGTCAATGCGTGGGGCGTTAACGTGGGCGGTGACGGGTTCGAACCGCCGACCCCATCGGTGTAAACGATGTGCTCTACCGGCTGAGCTAACCGCCCTGCCGGGCTTATAGCAGCGACTTTGTTGTACGTCAGCTAGCGACCCGGAGGAGTTGGGGGCCTAATCAGAGCCGAGGACGAAGCGGTTGCCTTCGGAATCCTTCATGATGCAGTAGGTGCCCCACGGCTGTTTTTGCGGCGCTGCCTCAAACTCGACGCCACGCTCCGACAATTGCCGATATGTCGTCTCGACATCGTCGCAGGCAATCGAGCAATTCATCTGCGTTCCGATGCGGTTCTCTTCGCCGTCCATCGTGAAAAGCACCATCCGCGTCTGCGCCGTTCCGATGCGTAGTTCGATCCAGCGCCGCCCTGGCCCCATTGCCTGATCGGTCGCCACCTTGAAGCCCAGCTTCTCCGTATAGAATTTCAGCGCCCGCTCCTGATCGCGGACGGGAATGCTCATGAATTTAAGATGCGTAATCATCGCGGCGCCTCCGGTTGCGGCGCATTTGCTAGGGCGCGCGGACTTGCCGGA
>DASXGS010000448.1:0-8269 GCA_036488975.1 Rhizomicrobium sp.
GGCTCGCTGTTCGATTTCGGCCTGTTCGCCTTCCACAATGCGCAGGAACTGCTCGCCCGCGGCAGCGGCCCCTATTTTTACCTGCCCAAGATGCAGAGCCATCGCGAAGCCGCGTTGTGGCGCGATGTGTTCCTCTTTGCCGAAAAGGCGCTCGACGTTCCTCGCGGCAGCATGCGCGCCACCGTGCTGATCGAAACGCTGCCCGCCGCTTTTGAGATGGACGAAATCCTGCACGAAATGCGCGAGCACATCGTGGGGCTCAATTGCGGCCGCTGGGATTACATCTTCTCGATGATCAAGACGCGCGGCCGGCGCGCCGATTTCATCCTGCCGGATCGCGCGCAGGTGACGATGACGTCGCCCGCGCTCGCCGCCTATAGCAAGCTGCTCATCAAAACCTGCCATCGCCGCGGCGCGCACGCCATGGGCGGCATGGCGGCGCAAATCCCCATCCGCAACGATGCGGCCGCCAACGAAGCGGCGCTGGAGAAGGTGAAGGCAGACAAGGAACGGGAAGCACGCGAAGGCCATGACGGCACGTGGGTTGCGCATCCCGGCCTGATCCCCATCGCCAAGGCGGCGTTCGATGCGCTGATGCCGCAAGCCAATCAGGTGAACCGCCTGCGCGACGACGTGCACGTCACCGTGGCCGATCTCACGCAGCGCCCCGAAGGCACCATCACCGAAGCGGGCCTGCGCACCAACATCCGCGTCGGCATCCAGTACATTGCGGCGTGGCTCGGTGGGCTTGGCTGCGTGCCGCTCTACAATCTGATGGAAGATGCGGCGACGGCGGAAATCTCACGCACACAGATCTGGCAGTGGCGCCATCACGGCGTTGAGCTGGACGCAGGGAAGAAAGTCGACGGCGCGCTGATAAGCGCCGCGATTAAGGAGGAAACGTCCCAGCTTCTTCAGGCGGGGAACGTATTTCAGCATCTCGAAGACGCGAGCCGGCTGTTCGAACAGCTTTGCATAGCCGAGACGCTGGAACCGTTCCTCACCCTGCCGGCCTATCGCCGGCTACTCGAAATCGAAAATACCGGAGCCTGACGTGACCACCTTCGACGATCTGATCCCTTCCGCGCCGCGCGGCCGCTTCAACGGCATCGAACGCCCCTATAGCCCCAGTGATGTCGAGCGGCTGCGCGGCTCGGTCTCTATCCAGCATACGCTGGCCGAACGCGGCGCGAACCGGCTGTGGCAGCTGCTGCAATCGGAAGAATACGTCCCGGCGCTCGGCGCGCTTTCCGGTAACCAGGCGATGCAGATGGTGCGCGCCGGCCTGAAGGCGATTTATCTTTCCGGCTGGCAGGTGGCGGCGGATTCCAACACCGCCGGCGCGATGTATCCCGACCAGAGCCTCTATCCGGCAAACTCCGGGCCGGAGCTTGCGCGCAAGATCAACAAGACCCTGCAGCGGGCCGACCAGATCGAGCACGCCGAAGGCAAGAAGAGCGTCGATGACTGGTTCGTGCCCATCGTGGCCGATGCGGAAGCCGGCTTTGGCGGCCCGCTCAACAGCTTCGAGATCATGAAGGCATACATCGAAGCGGGTGCGGCGGCAGTGCATTTCGAGGACCAGCTGGCGTCGGAAAAGAAGTGCGGCCATCTGGGCGGCAAGGTGCTGATCCCGACCGCGGCGCACATCCGCAATCTTAACGCGGCGCGGCTGGCGGCCGATGTTCTGGGCACACCCACACTGATCGTCGCGCGCACCGATGCGGAGGCGGCCAAGCTCATCACCTCCGACATCGACGATCGCGACCGCGATTTCATCCTGAAGCAGGAGCGTACGCCGGAAGGCTTCTATCATCTGCGCAACGGCGTGGAGGCGTGCATCGCGCGCGGTCTCGCCTATGCGCCGTACGCGGACTTGCTGTGGTGGGAAACCTCCAAGCCGGACCTGAAGGACGCGCGCAAATTCGCGGAAAGCCTGCACGCGCAATTCCCCGGCAAGCTGCTCGCCTACAATTGCTCGCCCTCGTTCAACTGGGAAGCCAATCTGTCGAAGGACACGATCGCGAACTTCCAGCGCGAGCTGGCGGCCATGGGTTACAAATTCCAGTTCGTCACCCTGGCAGGCTTCCACCAGCTCAACCACGGCATGTTCCAGTTGGCGCGCGACTATCGCGAACGCGGCATGGCGGCCTACTCGGTGCTGCAGCAGGCAGAGTTCGCCAGCGAAGAGCACGGTTACACCGCCACTCGGCACCAGCGCGAAGTCGGCACCGGCTATTTCGATGCGGTGTCGTTGGCCATCGGCGGCGGCAAGAGTTCAACCACGGCGATGCACGAGTCCACCGAAACCGAGCAATTCAGCATCGCGGCAGCGTGAAGGATAAGGAGTGAAGACCATGCGTGAGATGACAATGGCGCAAAACGGACACTGCATCGCGGTCGATACCGGCCATGTGCCTGCCGTCGCGAACGACGATTTGACGCCGAAGCTGCGTGAGGCGCTGGAAAGCGTCGAGCAGACCATCGCGGATCTGAACGCTGCGTTGCGGAAGGCGGTAGAAGCCGGTGCCACGGTCGAGTTGCGCCGCCGCGGCCGCGTGCATTCGGATCAGGGGTGCTGGGCCGACCAGATGTCCCCGCTGGTGCTGGCGACACAGCACTGACTCCTGCGCGTGGCCTTCCTCCCCGCTTGCGGGGGAAGGTGCCGAGGAAAACGAGTTAGCGGGGCGGAGGGGGGAGAAGCGGGGGAGGATAGGAAGGGCGAAACTTCCGTCCTTGAGAAGGTACTGCAGCGCGGCTGCGCCGACGCACAAGGGTTTTCTCGTCACCCACGCTGGCGAACGGCGTAAAGCCCGTTAGGAAGCCGGAGTTCAAGCCGCGGGTTTGACACGCGCCTTGGATAGCCGCATCGTCATTTGAGCCCGCAACAGGGCCGAGTTGCGTTCGGACGATCTGGGGAAAAGCATGAAAACGTTCGGTATATTCGCCGCGATAGGGACGTGCGTGTTCGTGTTCGCGCAGCCGGCTGGTGCGGTCAATGCGGTCCTCAAGCCCGTCAGCGGGCCACCCTCTATGTCGGTAACGGCCACAGGAACCGGCTTCGACGCATCGACCTTGATCGACGTGTTTTTCGATACGACCGAAATCCAGCTCGCGACCAGCAAAAGCACCGGCGGGGTCACTGTGACGTTTCCCATCCCCACCGATGCCCAACCCGGCGTGCACTGGGTGACGCTCAGCGAACGGCGCACCTATGCCGCGGCGCAGGCTTCCTTCAATGTCTTTGTAAACTGGGCCCAGACGGGCTTCGGCCCATCCAAACGCGGCTTCAATCCGTATGAGAACACGATCGGCTACAACAATGTGGCGCAACTGACCCGCCTGTGGTCAAGTCCGCTGGACGGATTTGGCAACAGCAAACCGCCGATCGTCTACCAAAACAATATTTACGTGCGTGACGCCGACCAGGTCGTTCGCGCCTTCTCCCCGGCAGGGAAGTTGCTGTGGAAAGCCTCGACACCGTTTCAGATGTTTCCCGATGCGCTGACGCCGGCGGCAACCGCTGGAAAGGTATTCTTCGCCACTCTCACCGGCGATGTCATCGCCTATCCGTACCGCTGTCACACCGACGGCTCGACCTGTGCGCCGGCCTGGGCCAGACACCTCGGCAGCGCGGTCGCTGGCGGGCTCACGCTGTGGAACAACCTGCTGTATGCGCCGGCAGCCGATGGCATGGTGCACGTCCTTGATCCGGCCACGGGCAAGCTAAAGCCCAGCATCTTGGCCGCCAGCAGCGCGCTGACTAGCTGGATCGCCTTTTCTGCCGATGGTTCGGGATATGTCGCGCGTGGACAAAACATGGTGGAGACGGCCGCTGGTAGCCACGGCACTTCCGATGACCCTTACGGCCTGAATCTTTCTGCTCCCGTGGCTGGCAACGAGACGGCCTATTCAACGGATTCGGCCGACAACGTGCGCGAAGTGCAGTTCGGCTGGACCGCCCCACTCGGCGCCGGAAGCTGCATATTTCAGTTACCGCCGGTCTTTGTTGGCGCTACCGTCTATGCCGCCGGCTGCGCGTCGTTGGGCGGCTACGATGCCACGTCGGGCAGTCAGATCTGGTCGTTGACGATACCAAGTAACAGCCAAGGGTTGTCGTACGCGAATGGAATTCTCTATACCTGTATCGCCGGTCGCGTGATTGCCTATTCGTCGTATGGCGGCCGGATGTGGGGCGGCGGTCGTTGCAGCACAGCGCCCGTGATCGCCAACGGCGTGCTCTACGTCACCGCCGGCGATCTGAATGCCTATACGCTCAACGGCGCGCAGACGACCGTCAGGATGAAGCGGCCCGATCCGCGTTCGTTGCGGCCGCTGTTTCACTAGGGGCGAAAGCGGCCGGACTTTACGCTACGAAATATGCCGGAGTGCGTGTTTGCGCAGGTGGCGTACGATGGCCATCTCGTCCATGCGCGATTGCGAGCGGCGCGCCTCGAGCTCGGCGGCGCGCTTGGCCTCCTGCTCCATGGCCAGTTCCAGACTTTTCAGGTCCTGATACGCCGATGTCAGCTCGGCCTGGCATTGCGCGCGCTCACGCTCGATATCAGCAAGGCTGTTGCGGATGTTCTCGCGCCGGCCTTCGATGGACTTGAGGAACGAGGGGAACGCCAGCCGGCCGATATCGCTGTCGTTGGCGCGGTGCTTTTCGCGCGCCACGGTGTCTTCCAGATCGGCAAGCTTGCGCTCCAGATCGTTCTTCATGCCGTCGAGCGTTATCATGCGGCGCTTGGCGTCTTCCACCTTGAAGCGCTTGAGGCGCAGCAGCGTATCGCGGCGTTTCATGACGCCCACCCTTTCCCGGCGCCGGCAATTCCTTCCAGCGCATCGTATCCATCGGCCAACGTCGCGCGCTCGTCCTTCTTCTGGGCGAGGAACGCGTCAAGCTGCGGATAAATTTTCATCGCAGCATCGACTTCCGCATTCGTGCCGCTCTTGTAGGCGCCGAGCCGGATCAGCTCCGCCATGTCTTCGTAGATCGCCAGCTGCGCGCGCGCGCCCATTACGATCGCCTGCTCGTCGCCGGAATTGCACGCCGGCATGGCGCGCGATACAGACTTCAGCACGTTGATCGCCGGATAGCGCCCGCGTTCCGCAATTGCGCGGTCGAGCACGATGTGCCCGTCGAGTATGCCGCGCACCGCATCGGCGATCGGCTCGTTGTGGTCGTCGCCTTCCACCAGCACGGTGAAGAGTCCCGTGATGGTACCGCTATTGCCTTCCAGTCCGGGTCCGGCGCGCTCGAGCAGCCGCGGCAGTTCGGCGAACACGGTCGGTGTGTAGCCCTTGGTGGCGGGCGGCTCGCCGGCCGAAAGGCCGATCTCTCGCTGTGCCATGGCGAAACGGGTGACGCTGTCCATCAAGAGCAGCACATGCAAGCCCTGGTCCCGCAGCTGCTCGGCCACGGCCATGGCAACATACGCCGCCTGCCGGCGCACCAATGCCGGTTCGTCGGAGGTCGCGGCAACGACAATGCTTCGCCGCAAGCCCTCCGGCCCGAGGTCGTCCTCGATGAATTCCTTGAGTTCGCGGCCGCGCTCGCCGACCAGGCCGATCACGATCGCATCGGCATCGGTGTTGCGCGCCAGCATGGCGAGCAGGGTCGACTTGCCGATGCCGCTGCCGGAGAAGATGCCCATCCGCTGGCCCTTGCAGCAGGTGGTAAACGCGTTCAGCGCCCGCACGCCCAGATCCAGCTTGCCGCCCAGTCGCGCCCGTGTGTGGGCCGAGGGTGCCGGCGCCCTTAAAGGGTAGCCGACCATGCCGTGCGGCAGCGCGCCCTTGCCGTCGGTCGGCTTGCCGAACGCATCGATCACCCGTCCGAGCCAGGCGCGCGACGGGAAGATCATCGCCGGCCGGTCGTCGAAGTCGGCGCGGGCGCCGAGATGTACCCCATCCAGCGCGCCCAGTGGCATCAGGAGTGCGCGGCCGTCGCGGAAGCCCACCACTTCGCAGGGAATAAGCTTGCCGGATGAGGAGGTTAGCCGTGCCATGCCGCCGAGGCTCACGGCTCCGGCCGCGCCGGTCACTTCCACCAGCAGCCCTTCGATTCGCGCCACGCGGCCGAACCGCGTCAGCGTGGGCACCGCCTCGATCTCTTTCAGAAGTGCGCGCAAAGTTCGAACCGTCCCCCATCTCCAATTCGCTCATCTTGCCGCGAAGGGTTTAAGTGGCAGTAAACTTAACGAGGCGAATCAGGGAGATAGCCCCGTGCGGATTCATCCGTATGGAAACTATTGAGGTCTCCTCGTAAGCAATGAACCGGTCAGGCCGTGTTAAAGCGGATTTTAACCATTCGTCTTTACCGTCTCGTCAGTTCTTAACCACGCCGGGCGGTTTTTGCGGCGGCGCGAAGAGGGGTTCTAAGAGATGCGTGTGCTTTTGATCGAAGACGACAGCGCCATGGCGCGCTCGATCGAGCTGATGCTTCGCTCCGAAGGTTTCAACGTTTACACCACCGATCTCGGCGAAGAGGGCATCGATCTCGGCAAGCTTTACGATTACGACATCGTGGTGCTCGATCTGCAGCTCCCCGACATGAGCGGCTTCGAGGTGCTGAAGACGCTGCGCCTCGCCAAGATCCAGACGCCGGTGATGATCCTCTCCGGCAACGCCATCGTCGAATCCAAGGTCAAGGCGCTGGGCTTCGGCGCCGACGACTACATGACCAAGCCGTTCCACAAGGACGAGCTGGTCGCCCGCATCCAGGCGGTGGTGCGCCGCTCCAAGGGCCATTCGCAGTCGGTCATCACCACCGGCAAGCTGACCGTCAACCTCGACGCCAAGACGGTGGAAGTCGACGCCAGCCGCGTGCACCTGACCGGCAAGGAATACCAGATGCTGGAGCTGCTTTCGCTCCGCAAGGGCACCACGCTGACCAAGGAGATGTTCCTCAACCACCTCTATGGCGGCATGGACGAGCCCGAGCTCAAGATCATCGACGTCTTCATCTGCAAGCTGCGCAAGAAGCTGGCCGCCGCCACCAATGGCGAGAACTACATCGAAACCGTGTGGGGCCGTGGCTATGTGCTGCGCGATCCCGAAGCCGAAAAATCCGTCGCCGCGTAGGTTTCTCTCCGCTCCTCCTCTGTTGCATCCAAAAAGAGCGCCGTTCCCCGGCGCCCTTTTTCGTTTGCGGGCTTCGGCAGCTTGCCCACCGCGGCCGGGGCCGGTATGCAGACGCAAGGATGAGCGACCCGGCCCATGACCACCGACAAGACATCGCGCCCGAAGGCGCGGCTGCCGCGCGGCTTCCGCGACAGGGGCGCGCGCGACATCGCCGCCGAGCGGCGCATGCTGGAGACCATCCGGCGGGTTTATGAGTCCTACGGCTTCGAGCCGCTCGAAACCCCCGCTTTCGAATACACCGACGCGCTCGGCAAATTCCTGCCCGATCTCGACCGTCCCAACGAGGGCGTGTTCTCGCTGAAGGACGATGACGGCCAGTGGCTGTCGCTGCGCTACGATCTGACCGCACCGCTGGCGCGTTACGTGGCGGAGAACTTCCAAAATTTGCCCAAGCCGTTCCGCCGCTACCAGATGGGAAGCGTGTGGCGCAACGAAAAGCCCGGGCCGGGGCGTTACCGCGAATTCACCCAATTCGATGCCGACACGGTGGGCAGCGGCTCGCCGGTGGCCGACGCCGAACTGCTGATGATGGTGTGCGACGCACTGGAAGCCCTCGGCCTCAATGGCCAGTTCTTTGTGAAGGTCAACAATCGCAAACTGCTAGACGGCGTTCTTCAAGCGGCTGGCGTAGGTGTCGATCAAAAAGGCACTGTCATGCGAGCCATCGATAAATTGGACAGGCTGGGACAGCTTGGAGTTGCTGCGCTACTCGGCAAAGGCAGAAAAGATGACTCGGGTGATTTCACCCAAGGCGCTCAACTTCCACCAAACGCCATAGATCACATACTGAACTTTGTCGGTGATCCGACTGATCCGAATTCGAGCGCAGCGAGTAGCCTCGGCAGCAACCAAGTCAGCCTTGCAAACTTCGAACTATATGCAGGCAAGAGTGAAATCGGCCAGGCAGGAATTGGGGAGCTTCGACAGCTAAGTGAAATTCTCGAACGGTCAGGATACGGAAAGGACCGCATTCGCCTCGATCCCTCCATTATTCGAGGTCTCGAGTACTACACCGGCGCGGTGTTCGAAGCGCAGCTGACGTTTCCCGTCACCAACGAAGCCGGAGAAGAGGTGGTATTTGGGTCGGTGGCGGGCGGCGGACGCTACGACGATCTTGTCGCGC
>DASXGS010000451.1:0-6818 GCA_036488975.1 Rhizomicrobium sp.
GGTCGGCCTGAGATTGTCGAACGACCACGTAGTGTCGTTGAAATTCTGCTCGAGGGTCACGAGGCGCGTGTGCTCCGCCTCGTCGCGGTCTTTCTGCGCATCGAGTTGTTGCTCAAGCTGCCGAACGCGTTCGTCAAGCGCTAGTCCGGCTTCTGCTGGCGGTGGCGCCGCCGCGACGTCCATCGTCGCCTGCTCTGGATTACCGACGCGGTGGTGACGCGGACGCGCAGTCGCGGTCTTTCTAGCGTTCTGCGTTTGCGCCCGATGCACTTCGGCTTCGAGCGCATCGATGCGGCGCTCCAGATCGGCAATAGTCCGCGACTCCGCCACAGCCCTCACCCGTCTGGTCTTCACAAGGTGGTGGTGATGACGTTGCTTCATCACGGTCGTCGTTGTCGTCTGCGCGACCGCCACCCCCGACATGAACAGCGCTCCACCGGCCACTCCGGCGAGCAATCGCAGCTTCCCCTGCATTGTTGGTCTCCAAATTGAGGAGAGCCGAAATCGGAGCCGCGGGCGAAAACCCCCGCCCGGACTCAGCGGCCCCCTTTCGGGCCTCGGAGTGGCAGGGACGGACGAAGGCTATGTGACGCTTTAGTAAAGGTTTAATGACAGTGGCCGGGTCCCTCTCTAACTCAGGGTTAAGGCGCACCCATCATGCTGGGGCAAATGTTAGCGCCGGGGTTGGGTGTGGCAAACGACGGATCGGTCATCATCAAGCGCATCAAGAAGGGCGGCCATGGCGAGCACCATGGCGGCCAATGGAAGGTCGCGTACGCGGACTTTGTCACTGCGATGATGGCCTTTTTCCTGCTGATGTGGCTGATCAACACCACCACGCCGGAGCAGAAGCGCGGGATCGCCGACTATTTCGCGCCTCAGAGCATCTCGCAAACGTCCAGTGGTGCGGGCGGCGTGCTGGGCGGTAAGGCGATGTCACAAGGCGCACAGGCTGGCGGCCTGATTGCCGCCTCCGAAAAGCATCCCCCCCCACAGCCCGTCAACCGGGCGGCCGCGAAGGATCAGGCCAAAGGGCACGGCGCGCAGGGAAATGCCGATGGCACGTCGCAAGCCCCGCAGACCCAGAGCGATGATCGTCTGGAGCGCGCGGCGCCATCGGCGCGCGACCGGGACTTCGCAAGCGCCGCTGAGTCCATCCGCCAGGCGATTCAGGAAATGCCCGATATTGCCGCACTTTCGCGGCAGGTGATGGTCGATCAAACGCCGGAAGGTTTGCGGATACAGCTGGTGGATCAGGACGGTCGGCCGATGTTCCAGCCGGGCACCGCGGAGCCCATGCCCTACACCCGCCGCATGCTTGCCGCCGTCGCGAAAATCATCGATCGGCTGCCGAACCGCATTTCCATCAGCGGCCACACCGATGGCAAGGCATACACCGCGCCAAATGGCACGACCAATTGGGAGCTCTCCGCTGCGCGCGCCAATGCTGCCCGGGCCATCATCACCGGCGCGGGTGTGGACTCCGATCGTATTTACGAGGTGGCGGGAAAGGCGGGCTCCGAGCCACTGCTGCCCGAAGACCCGTCGGCGTCAGAAAACCGCCGCATTGGCATCTTGCTGATGCGCGAGGCCCCGCCGGTGCCGCCGGGGCACAAGCTCTAGGGTGACCGGGATGGATTTCTCTCTGGCGCTGCGGCCGCTTCTGTTGGCATAGTTCGCGCGTTCTCTGCACCGGATGTGGACCCTGACGTGACGGACCAACGCACAGCCCGGCTGCCCCAGTTCTTCCTCACGCCCGGCGGCCCTTGCCCTTACCTGCAAGGCCGCGTGGAGCGAAAGGTGTTTGCCCGCCTCACCGGCACGCTGGCGCAGCAGCTGAATGAAGCGCTGACGCATTCCGGCTTCCGCCGCAGCCAGATGATCGCCTATCGGCCCGCCTGCGAAGGCTGTTCGGCCTGCGTGTCCGTGCGCATCGTGGTGAAGGAGTTTGCGCCCTCCCGGAACCAGCGCCGAATCGCCAAACGCAACACTGATCTGGTGCGTCAGGAGGTAAAGGCGGAAGCCACCCGCGAGCAGTTCGCGTTGCTACGCACCTACCTGGACTCGCGCCATGCCGGCGGCGGCATGTCCGACATGGGCCTGTTCGACTATGTCGCCATGGTGGAAGAAACGCCGGTCGACACGCACATCGTCGAATATCGACGCAAGGCGGCGGACGGCGCCGGTACGTTGATGGCGTGCGCGCTCACCGACGTGCTGAAAGACGGCTTGTCGATGGTGTACAGCTTCTACCATCCTGGCGAAGACCCGCGCAGCCTCGGCACGCAGATGATTCTGGATCACATCGCCGAAGCGCAGCGGCGCGATCTGCCGTATGTGTATCTCGGTTACTGGATTCAGGGCAGCAGCAAGATGGAATACAAGTCGCGCTTCCGCCCGCTGGAAGCGCTCCGCCCCGAAGGCTGGGTAAGGCTGTAATTGTATGATCAGCCCTGTGGCGAAATGAGCTGTTCGATACGCTCGATAAATCCGCTGGCCAGTTGGCAGACCCTTTCGGCGTCCGCCATCTGGATGCGCTCGGCTTCACCATAGTCGGCTGTGTTCTTCAACTCGAAACCGTATTCCAGCACCACAAGCAACGAGCGTTCGATCGGCAGCCCCTGCCGTACCATCTGATGCATGATGCTCTTGACGCCCTTATGCGTCTTGGGGGCTTTGCCGGTTTGTTCAAAGGCAAGGGCTCGGGCTGCCGTCAGGCTTGCGATGTATGCTTGCCGGCCCGCGATATCGAACATCTCCAGCGAGAGCAGCTTCTGCGCTTTCTCGAGCGCCGCGCGCGCCCGGGCCAATGCGCGCGCCGTCTGTGCCTTCACAGAAGCACGCCGTCTTCGAGTACGTTCTGCATAAAGATGGTCGGGTCTGCGAACGAATCCTCGGTTTCAAGCAGGAAGCTTGGCGCCTCATCCGTTTCTAGCCCAATATCCGCGGCGAGTTCGGCCAGCCGCCACCGCTCCTGCGGCCAGTCGATGGGTTCTTTCAGCAAGACGAGAATATCGATATCGGAATCTGGCCGATTGTCCCCACGAGCGCGTGACCCATAGAGCACGACGCCCGCAAGGCGGGACCTATACATTCGCGACAGTTCCTCCCGTATTCTCCGCAAGACACGATCACCTGCAAGGCGAGGTGGGGCAGACGGCAGATTTAGGACGGTCGCCGAGTCGCTCATGCCGCAATCTTACGCAGACTGCTCACTGCATGCCAGTTTTGCTCGCTATTCAGGGCCGCCGAAGCGGGCCGTCCATTCGGCGATCTGCTCCTCGGTGATTTTTGCGAACAGCACCTCGGGCGCATTGATCGGCTGGCCCGCTTCGAGCTGATCGAGCTCTTCGGTCATCGGCGCCTCCGGCCACGGGATGATGTCGCCATTGCCCGCCACCGGCTGAATGGTTTCGTGAATGGTGCGCGCTGCCGTCGGAATGATCGGCCACGCCAGATGCGAGAAGGTGTGCACCAGATTCAAGCCCAACCGCACCGCCGCCGCGGCGCGTGCGCGATCCGTCTTGATCGCGGTCCACGGTGCGGCGCGCGTCAGATACTCGTTGCCCGCCACCCAGATGGCGCGCAGCTCGGCGGAGGCTTTGCGGAATTCAATCGCCTCGAAATGCTCTGCATACGTTTGAACGCGCCGTTGCAGCTCTTCAACCAGCGCATGCTCCTCCGGGCCGTATTCGCCTTCGCCCGGAACGCGGCCATCGAACCGTGAGACACAGAACTTCGTGATGCGGTTCACGAAGTTGCCCAGCACGTCGGCAAGGTCCTTGTTCACCACGCCGGCGAAATGATCCCAGGTGAAATTGGAATCCGATCCTTCCGGGGCATTGGCGATCAGGTAGTAGCGCCAGTAATCCGCCGGCAATATCTCCAGCGCCGTGTCCATGAACACGCCGCGCTTCTGCGAGGTGGAAAACTTGCCGCCGTAATAGTTGATGTAGTTGAAGCCCTTCAGGTAGTCGACCAGCTTCCAGTTTTCCTGCGGCCGCGCACCCAGCAGCGTGACGGGAAAGCCCACAGTGTGAAACGGCACATTGTCCTTCCCCATGAACTCGTAATAGGTGACATCCTTCGCCGCCTCGCCGAGCCACCAGCTTTTCCACGCATCGCCCTTGCCGTTCGCATCTGCCCATTCCCACGTGGTGCCGATGTATTCGATGGGTGCATCGAACCACACGTAGAACACTTTCCCTTTCAGCTTACCGTCGCCGATGTCATCGGGCACCGGCACGCCCCATTCCACGTCGCGGGTGATGCCGCGGTCGTGCAGCCCCTCGTCCAGCCATTTGTTGGCGATGGAGGTAACGAGCACCGGCCAATCTTCCTTGCTGGCGATCCACTCGCGCAGCTGCGGCACGAACTGGGACTGCTTGAGGAACAGGTGGGTGGACTCCCGCACCTCCAGATCGCGCGAGCCGGAAATGGCGGAGCGCGGCTCGATCAGGTCGGCGGGGTCAAGCACACGCGTGCAATTCTCGCACTGGTCGCCGCGCGCATTCGGATAGCCGCAATGCGGACAGGTACCGATAATGAAGCGGTCGGAGAGAAACCGTTTGTCGGCGTTCGAATAGATCTGCTTGGTGCTGCGCAGCTCGAGATGGCCGTTCTTCCACAGCTGGCGCGCGAGATGCTGCGTGAGTTCGTGGTTCGGCCGGTTGGAAGACCGCCCGAAATGATCCCATGAAATGCCGAAGCGGCGGCACACATCGGCCTGTGCCGCGTGCTGCTCGGCGCAGAACGTCACCACGTCCTGCCGCGCTTCCAGTGCCGCCAACTCCGTCGTCGAGCCGTGCTCGTCGGTGGCGCAAACGAACAGTGTCTCCACCCCGCGGGCGCGCTGGAAGCGCGCGAACACATCCGACGTCAGCATCGAGCCGACGAGATTCCCGAGATGCTTGATGCCATTGATGTAGGGAAGCGCGCTGGTGATGAGGATGCGTTTGGCCATGGCTTGCTTCTAGCCACAACCGGTCGAAGATGGAACCGGTACCGAATCGGTCGGATTCATGCCGCGCGGCAAGGCACGATTCAACCTCAACATACAGGGCACCTTGCTTGCCGGTATTCTCACGATCACGCCGCTCGCGGCGGTGTGGCTGGTGTTCAATTTCCTGCTTGGCATTCTGTCGGCTACCGGTGCGCCGCTGGCCAGTCCGCTGGCGCGCGCCGCGCAGGAACGATGGCCGCAGCTTGGCCCATGGCTTGCGGAGCCGTGGGTGCAGTGGTTCGTGGCCGTTATGGTCTCGCTGGTCGTCCTCTATGCGATTGGCGCCGTTACCTCGCGGGTGATCGGCGCCCGCCTGTTCGCGCTGTTCGAGCGCGTGGTCGAGCGCATTCCGCTGGTGGACACCATCTACAACGCCACCAAGAAACTGGTGGATGTGCTGCGGCAGAAGCCGGAGAGTTCGCAGCGCGTGGTGCTGCTCGATTTCCCGCGCGAAGGGCTGAAGACGCTCGGCTTCGTCATGCGTACTTTCGCGGATGCACAAACCGGCGAGGAGCTGGCGGCCGTGTATGTTCCTACCGCGCTCAATCCCACCTCCGGCTTTCTGGAAATCGTGCCGGTGGCGAAGCTGATTGCCTCCGACATCCCGACCGACCAGGCCATGACCATGATCATCTCCAGCGGCGCCGTGATGCCGGAGCGCTTCTCGCTCAACGCGCAGGCCGCGCAGTAAATCACGGGTCTCGGCAATTACGCGTCTGTTGCGGCGGACTTCCTCCCGCACTTCGCGCCGGAACGCATACATCGCGCGCGTGTAGCTGCCGTGCACCAGCCGGTTCGAATTGCCCGCCGGTGCGCCCCTTCGCCGATCAGTCGGTCGTGGCGAAACTGCCATTGTCGCCACTGTCCCTCTCTTCCTCCTCCGGCACCCAGCCGTTGGCCCGGTCGGCCTCTTCCCACTCGTCGAGTGACTTCAGCGCATAGGCGATCCGGTCTTCCACTGTGGCATCGCCCATCCGATGCCGGATCGCATTCGAGACGTGCTCGTCGAGGGTTTTCCAGAAATGCTTTTCCAGGTTCCGGTTCTTCGCCTGGCCGGCATAGAATTTTTTGCGATTCAATTCGGCCTGGGACTCTTTTGTCGGCCTGTTCACGTCGATGAGGCTGCGGTGCCGCGTCTCCACCTGGCCGAGGCGAGCCACCATGGCAGCCACGGCCGCGTCGGCCTTCATGAGCCGCGAAGCGGCATTCAGGGCGGCAATTGCATCTCCTTCGCCTGAAAGGGCCAGTGCTTCGCAGCGCTCGATAAGACGGGCATTACGGTCCATCTGGGCGGCAAGCCTTCCTACGGCAGCCTTCCTGAGATCTTCCTCCTCTTTGCCGGGCGCATTCATCCGCGGATCATGTGCCTATTTGCCTCTTATTGGTACATAACGGGAACATAGCTCCCCGTCAAGGCTGATTTGTCCCCGATGGGCAAAACTCGCCTTTGCGAACGCAGGCAGCCATCAGTTCCTTCCGCCCGGCACCAACGCTGCCCGCGACGGCGACTGGGTGCTGGTGTTGGAGACGAATAGCCGTCCGTTGCGGCGCTGGACCTGCATCGTGCGGTATGGCTAATGGCGCTTGCACGCCGGCTTAGCTCAGTTGGTAGAGCACCTGATTTGTAATCAGGGGGTCACAGGTTCGAGTCCTGTAGCCGGCACCATAAACTCAAAATATTCCAAGTAGATAGCGCGTTTCTTCCTGATAAAACCGGAATGCCTCGCGGGATGTATGCGCATTTTATATGCATCGGATTGCCGCCCTCGCGGCCCACTTTCCAAGACGCGCTTGGGGGCGGCCCAGAGAGGCGATT
>DASXGS010000464.1:0-1781 GCA_036488975.1 Rhizomicrobium sp.
GCTGCCACGAAATCGAGCGCGCAGGAATAGATCAGCGCGGTGCGGTCGTTGGTCCTTACGCTGTCGCGCCAGACCTCGGGATATTTCATGTAGCGGTCGTGGAACAGCACGCCCATGAACAGCCAGTCGGTGAAGGTGGCCACCAACCCCGCCGCCACGATGGCCAGTATCGCCATGCCCGTCATGCCCGCCTCCCCTTGCGCCCAGGAATGCTATCGCGGCCGCTGCGGAAATGCGATGGACAGCAGCCGCATATTGCGGAGAGAATGGATCATGATCTCGTTCAAGCTCGAAAAGGACAGCAGGGGCTATCACGCTTGGAGCCCGGAACTGCCGGGTTGCCACACCCACGGCGCCACGCGCGCCGAAGGGCTCAGCAATCTCAAAGACGCCGTGCGGCTGTATTTAGACGACGTGATGGAAGAGGCGCTCCTCCCCGGCCATCGCAATGAACATCAGGTACCGCCCGCTCGCCGTCGCGCATAGATGCGCACGGTGCGTTGCTGTCAGCTGCAATTCCGTTTTGCTGGCGCCGCTGCACAATTAGGAATTTCCTGTGACGCCGCGCGAACTCCGCAGAATTCTTGAGCGCAACGGATTTGTCTTCACGCGGCAGTCAGGGAGCCACGCGATATTCAAGCATCCTGTTTCAAAGCGGCGCGTGGTATTGCCTATCCATAGCGGGGATATACCCACGGGAACGCTCACGCCATTCTCAAGGACGCGGGACTCAAGCCGCCGAAAAGCTGAGCCCCTACTTCGGCACCGCGTCGAAGGCGATGGTGGTGCGGGCCTCAGTCGAGCGAAACGCCACCGTGCCGTGCCACATGTAGGAGGGGAACAGCACCAGCCGGCCCGGCGCCGGCTGAATCGCGCGGCGCACGGGCTCCGCAAAGCGCGCGTCGAAGGCCGGCTCGCCAAACTTGAGCCAGCCCTGTTTTTCGGCGGCGTCCTCAGCCGCGTCCGGCACCGCGATGTAATAGGCCGAGCTGATCCAGCCCTTGGGATGCACATGGTTCGCATGGAAACCGCAATCGCGCAGCCGCGCCGACCACGAGCCGGCATATTTGAACGCCGGATTGCGCCGCCTGAGCAGCGGGTGCGCCTCATCCTCTTTCATGCGCGCGATGTAGGCCGCTACCGCCTCGTCGATGCGCGCGCGTAGCCGCTCCACCAGTTCGTGGCCGGCGCCGAAAATATCATCGTGGGTTTGCGTGCCGCCGCGCAGGCTTTGATCGATGCTCTCGCGCCGATCCACATGCAGGCGGTCGAGATAGGCGTTGAGCTCGCGGTTGAACGCCGCCATGTCGGCATACCCTTCTGGCGGATCGAGCTCGAACACCTGCACGAAGCGCTCGTAGTCGTTGAGCCATTCCTCGCGCGCATCCCCTTCCGCGCGCAACGCCAGCCCCCACATGGCGAGTGCATGCTGGTTGTCGGGCGCAATCGCCATGGCCCGTTCGGCAGCCGAAGCCGCTTTCGCCGCATCGCCCGCGCGCACCAATGTCTCGGCGAAATTCACCCAGGCATGCGCGTTGTCCGGCTCCATCGCCACCACGATCTCATGCTCGCGGATCGCCGCATCGAAATCGCCGCTGCGCGCGTGCACTAGCGCGAGCCCGTCATGCGGCGTGACGTTACCGGAAAGCAGCCGCGCCGCGCGTTCATAGGCCTCGCGCGCGCCTTCGTAGTCTTCCATCTGAAACAGGAAATTGGCTTTGTGCAGCGGCAGCTCGCCGATTTCGGGATAGAGCGCCGCCGCATCGTCGTAGGAGCGGAGG
>DASXGS010000057.1:0-3002 GCA_036488975.1 Rhizomicrobium sp.
GCGGCGTGGCTCGTCGCGCGACGTGTCTTCGAGGTGCCCTTCGCCTTCGATGCCCGCGCCGCGCTGGTCACAGTGGTTGGCGGCGCCGCGGCCACCTTGCTCTTCGGCCTCGCAGCCGCGTGGCGCGCGCTGTCCATCAAACCGACGACCCAGCTTCGCAATCCATAAGCTTCAGCGTCCATTGCACCATCTGGCGAAAGCCATCATCTTTCCGCCGGAGCGCAGGACGAACTGCGACGGGGAGATTTCCATGCAACATTTCGTCAAAACGTCGCTGGCGCTTCTAGCAATGCTGGCGGCAATCGTTCCTGTAGCGGCGCACGCGGCTAGGGAAAAGCTGATCTATAGCTTCACCGGCAATGAGGGCGTCTATCCTGACTCCGAACTGTTGCGGGATGCACAGGGCAATTTCTACGGCACAGCCTCTGGCGGAGGTAGTTCCAATTGCCTCGGCGGCTGCGGAACGGTGTTCAAGGTCACACCCAGGGGCAAGGAGATAACTGTCCACGCATTTACCGGCGACGACGGCGGCTACCCTTACGGGCAATTGATTGCCGATTCTGCCGGCAACCTCTACGGAACCGCGGAACGCGGCGGCAAACACATCGCCGGCACGGTGTTCAGAATTGCGCCGGACGGCACGACCACCGTGATTCACCACTTCAACGGCAGCGATGGTTCGCGACCGGATGCCGGCCTGATCTTCGATCATCGGGGAGACCTGTTCGGCACCACGAGCCGAGGCGGCGCCAACGGCTTCGGCACGGTGTTCGAGATCAGGCGCGCAGGCAAGGAGAAGCTGCTCTATTCCTTCGCTGGCGGAACGGATGGCGCTTTTCCGCTAAGCACATTGCTGCGCGATTCCGCGGGCAATCTTTACGGCACCACGAGCCAGGGCGGCATTGATTGCGATGGCACGGGACAGGGTTGCGGGACCGTTTTCAAGCTGGGGCCTGATGGCATCGAGACGGTGCTGTACCGATTCAAGGGTGGCAACCATGGCGCCAATCCCATTGCCGGACTTGTGAAGGATGATGCGGGTGCGCTTTACGGCACCACGCGCACCGGCGGTATCGATTGCAACGGCAGCGGCGATACTTGCGGCACCGTTTTCAGAGTCGACGCCGGCGGTAAAGAGACGGTGTTGCACACCTTCGCCGGCGGCAGCGACGGCGCTTATCCCAGGGGGAGGTTGTTGATCGACGCGAACGGCAACCTGTTTGGCACGACGCCCGCGGGCGGTGCTGGCGGCGGCGAATGCGGCTGCGGCATTGTGTTCAAGCTGACCTCAAACGGGGCAGAGAAGATCCTGCACACCTTCATCTCGGGCGACGGGCACGGCCCGTTTGCCGGACTGATTCAGGATCCCCTTGGCAATTTCTATGGCACGACCGATGTTGGGGGTGCTTATAGCTGGGGTACCGTTTTCAAGGTGCGGCACCGATAGTTTCCCGAACACATAACCGTCGCGAAACCTTGATTCCCAGGCGGCGGAGGAACGCCTTGATCCTGTGCTCGGGAACCCCGATATTGGGCGTGTTCCGGTCCTGTGCCGGCAAAGAAAGGATTCTGTCAGATGGCTGACTACAACCCGCGTGCGGTTGCGAGCCCAACAACCGTTGGCGTCATCGACGCCGGGCTGCGGGCCTACATGCTGCGCGTCTACAATTACATGCTGGCGGGCCTGGCGCTCACCGGCGTCGCGTCCTACGCGACCTACCTGCTTTCGGTGACCAGCGATCCGGCTCAAGCCGTCGCGCGGATGCGGAATGGGGTGTTGCTGACCAGTGTCGGAGCGGCGCTCCTCGGGCCATTCATGTGGGTACTCCTGCTGGGTTCGCTCGGGCTGGTGATGTTCCTGAGCTTCCGCATCCAGAAGATGAGCGTGAGCGCAGCGCGGGCGAGCTTTCTGGCGTACGCGGCGCTGATCGGTGTCACCTTCGGTTCGCTGTTTATCGTCTATACGGCAGCGAGCATTGCACAGGTGTTCTTCATCACTGCGGCGACGTTCGGCGCGATGAGCCTGTGGGGCTACACCACCCAGCGCGACCTGACCGGCATGGGCTCGTTCCTGTTCATGGGCCTGATCGGCATCATCATCGCCTCGCTTGTGGGCTTCTTCGTCCATTCGAGCATGCTGCAGTGGGTGATTTCGGTGGCTGGCGTGATCATCTTCACCGGGCTGACCGCGTACGACACGCAGAAGATCAAAAACATGTATGTCGCCGGCGACGACGGCACCGTGATGGGGCGCAAGGCAATCTTCGGCGCCTTGAGCCTGTATCTGGACTTCATCAACCTGTTCCTGATGCTGCTGCGGTTGCTCGGCAGCCGGCGCTAAAGCGGCACGCATGCAATGCGAAGGCCCCGGTGGAAACACTGGGGCTTTTGCTTTGGAGGGGCGTGGCTGCTCCGGACGGGCGGGACCAGCCCCTTCCTGGGTGCCGCCGCACATGCCATCTGGATTACCGACGTGCTGGGCAACGGCTGACGGCGGGAAAGAAAAAGGGCGGCGCAGCGGCCGCCCTTTTGATTTCCGTCTTCTGAAGGCGAAGCCCTACTCCTCGTAGTCGCCTTCCGGCTCCGGCTGCGGCTCCGCGCGGCGCTGGGCCTCGGAGGTAAGGGCCCGGAGCAGTTCTTCCTCGGTGACCTGGCGGTGCTGCACGTCCTCGCGCACATCCACCTCGTCGGGCACGACCTCCGGCTCGTCCACCTCGGCGTGCTTCTGCATCGAGCGGATGAAATCTTCCTTCAGATCCTCGGGCTTGAGGGATTTGGCTGCGATCTCGCGGAGCGCCACGACCGGGTTCTTGTCGCGGTCGCGGTCTACGATGGGCTCGGCGCCACCGGAGAGCTGGCGTGCGCGGTAGCCCGAAAGCAGCACCAGATCGAAACGGTTGGGCACCTTGTCGACGCAATCTTCAACGGTTACGCGAGCCATTCAGGAATCCTTGTTTTCCGGGGTTCTTGGGGGGCGTTTAGCCGCTCAAGGCCGCGGAACA
>DASXGS010000075.1:0-3822 GCA_036488975.1 Rhizomicrobium sp.
GCAGCACATAATCCAGCATCTTCACGCGCACGAAGGTGAGACACACGTAGATCGCCAGCGGCGCCAGCAGGCGAAACAGGTCGAAGGCGTTCGATCGTGCCGCCGGATACGCCCTGCCGAACGCCAAACACGAAAAATCCCATGAGAAAGTAGCTGAGCTGGTAGAGCGCGAACACACACCAGAAATACCGCCGGTTGCCTTCGTAGAAGGCGCCAGGGTCGCAATTCTCTCCAACTTCCTCGGGCAGCGCGGACGCGCCCAGCAACACCAGCAGCAGGATCTGCACGAAGATGCCGAGATAGACGGAGAAGGTTTCCACCTGCGCCACGTCCCGAACGGTCCAGGTCGCAAACCACAGCCGTATAATCTCGACAATCACCAGCGTGGCGGCGATCAGCACGCGGCCGTCCCACTTCACCCGCCGCGCATTGCGCAGCAGCCGGTGAAAGCACATGACGATGTTGGCAAGCGCAAGGCTGACAAGAATACTCGTCAGCACCAATGAATATTCAAATGGCTGCATCGCCGCCCCCCACCCCCGGAGCGTAGCGATGCGCCCGCTCTTGGGAAAGACTTTGAACAGCGCCTCAGGTATGCGCCGCCGCCGCAGCCCCAACTGCATCAGCACGAGGCCGGGCCAGTACAGCGGCAGGTGGTCTTGCAGAATGCAGGGTTTTAGCGAGTCTTTATACGAAGCGATTCTGATCGTTGCGGCCGGGGGGGCCAATGCACAGCGAAGAACATCGTCTCGAGCTCGCACGACCGAGACTCGATCCTTTCCGCAGGAACCTGCGGATTGCCGCCGCTGCGATTTTCGCGGCCGGCGTGAGCGGTTCCACCGCCGATGCGGCAACCAGTGCCGTGTCGCTGCACGTCAGCGCGACAGTGGTTTCCACCTGCATTGTGCAAGCCATTGCAGCACGCGGCGCGGCAAAGAACGCGTCGCCGTGCAGGCAAGACGCCGCCTCGTGGACGATCGGGCCGCCGAAACCGGTGGTGACGTTCACCCGTGATGGCGTCGCGGGCCCGGTGCGGGAAACCATCGAATTCTGATCGCCGCACGCGATCCCGAAGGCGGGCGCGGGTCCGTTGTGGCTAGTACGTCAGCGTGACCACGATCGTGTCGGCGTAATTGCCGGGGACGACGGCGGTTTGCGCACCGGGAATGCGGCCATAGACGTTCAGCGACTGGGCACTGCCGGTTCCCGTACCCGGCACGGTGTCGGTGCCGACCGTGTTGCCCCAGTTTCTGGAGCGCGCAGCATCCTGGTAGAGCGAGTACGAAAGCGGAGAGCTCCCGGGGCCGGCCATCTTTCGCGTGGTTACGGTTGCGCCGGAAAAGCTCCCCTGATTGAGACCGACGTTCCATGGCGTGGCGCTCGCACAGCTGAGCGAGATTTGCGATTGCGCATCGACCTGCGCCGCGGCGTAGTTGCCGAACGCCAGATTGCTCGCGGAGATCGTGCACACGGGCTGAACGCTTGCGGTGACGGCGAATGATGTTGTGGCGCCGCAGTTGCCGCCCGTTGTACAGGTCAAGGTTGCCACGATGTTGTCTGAATAGATGCCTGGCGGCGGTGTCGCCTGTGCCGGGATATTGCCGTAAACGTTTGTGACGATGTGTATTGAGGGCCCGGTAAACGTCCCGGAAACGAAGGTGCTGCCCCCCGTGCCGTCGCCCCAAACCTGTGTGAGAGCGGAATTGGTATAAAGATTATACGAAAGTGTGTTGGTGCCGCTGCTCATTTGGCGCGGCACATATCTTCCGGAACCGCCCGTGCTGAGCTTCAGTGTGTAGTCGGAACTCCCATTTCCGGTGCAGTCGATCGTCACCGTGCCCACAAACGTCAATTGAGCTCCCGAAAAAACGCCGAACTGGATGCCGCTCGCGGAAAGGGAGCACGAGGTGGCATGGGCGGCCGCCGGCGCGAAGATGCAAAAGAATGCGGCGAGGGCGAATTTCCGGATCATGGCGGCGCCTCGGTGCACAGGAGCGGTCCGATTTTCGGGATCTCGCCGCGTTGCGCCTGGTACGCGAATGCGACGCTGCACCGCCGACCGTCCGGATATTCCACCGCCAGCCGATTTTGTGCGGTGAGATCCTCGACGTAAGCCTGTCCGTCATAGCCGACCGGCACAGATTTGTGCGCCGCCTCGAGCGTGGCTGCGCTGCCCTGCGGCAGCGGATGGCCTTCTTTGTCGACCAACACCAGCAGCGCGCCGTGGCTGACGCGAACGGGAAAACTCACCACGACGCCGGAGCGATCGGCAGGCCGCACTTCGCGGTTCACATAGGGGACCGAGGCATCCACCGGGATATCGAGCGGATCGATGGAAACGCGATTGACGTCCCAGGATCGCAGATAGGGCAGCAGCACTCTGCCGGATGAATCGGTGGTGCCGGCATCGCGGTTTTCATTCAGGACGTGGATTCCTTCCACGCCGTTGGTATCGACAATGCCGAAACTGTCGTGGATAAAATCAGACGGAAAAATTCCGCCATCCAGTGCCGAGAGCGATCCCTGTGCTTCGCCGCGAAACGCCGTGTGGCTGTCGAGCTGGTCGACACCGGCCGAGACGCGCGCCCACGGCGCCAGGTATTCCACCTGCGCAAATTGGTGATCGGTGCTGCCGGCGCTGGCGTACGCCGAATATCCCCAGTCTCCCGGCGAGACGGCGGATTGCTGCGCCTGGATTTGTCCGTAGGCGGACGTTCCTGGATCGGCGACGGCCTGCGCGCTGAGCGAACTGCGCGGACCCAGCGGAACGGAAAGGCCGAGGGTGATGCCGTTGCCGCCGCCGCGATTCTCAAAATCATGAAAGCCCGCGGCGTAAAGCGCAAAGTGGCCGAGCTGCATGGAATAGTTCGCTGTCAGGATTCGCGCATGCTCCGCCGGAAGCTGAAGCGCGTCGCGCTCCACATCCGTGTAGGCGACGCCGAAATTGCCCCAATGCACGAGGTTGATGCCGAAGCTGCCGCTGAGCTGCCTGTGCGGCACGGGGTCGTCGTTCATGGCTGCGACGTCACGAAAGCCGTGGCTGGCAAATTGCGCAAACGCGCCGAAACTGAAGACCGGCCCGATCCGCTGCACGCCCAGCGAGACTTGTCCGGCCGTTTGCCCGAATGCGGTGCTGCCGGCGGCGGCGAAATTCACCGCCGCGAGATCGAATGCATTCGCCACCATGCCTGCACCGCCCATGAACTCGCGCGACGTGCCTTCGGCGTGGCCTTCCACGGTGATGTTGGGGTTTATGCCGGCACGGTAGGTAGCCGAGGCGGCTAGATCGCCGTAATCGTTGCTCACAACTCCCCAGTTGCGCCGCACGAGCCCGGCCTCCGCGGCGTAGGTCTGCAGACCAGGCGCGAGCAGCTCTTCGCTCGCATAGAAGGGCAGCGTGGTCGTGACCTGCTGACCGAGCGCGTTGGTGACCATCATCGTGATCGTGCCGGCGCCGTTCATCACCGGCAGCTGCGGCACCTGGAAGGGACCGGGCTGGACATTCTGCGACAGAATCTGGGTGCCGTTGACGAGTACATCCACAGCCGAGGGGACCGCCGCCGTCCCTTCGACGGACGGAAGCGGAAAGGTGATGAGATCGGGACGCATGGAAAAGTCGTGGCTGAACTGCATGCCGCCCATGCGAACCGGCCGCGTCCAGCTCAGCCCGGCATTGATGAAATCGCCGAGCGTGTAACGCCTCAGATTGTCGACATCCGAATACGTGTAGGCCGAGTCGAGGCGAACGACCGCGTAGTCGCCGTGACCCGGAAGAGGGGTGGCGCCGGCAAAAGCGAGCGCGCTCGAGGACAGCACGCCGTA
>DASXGS010000091.1:0-2726 GCA_036488975.1 Rhizomicrobium sp.
CACCAACGGCAAATCCACCACCACCGCGCTGATCGGCCATATTCTCGCCTCGTGCGGCTACGCCGCCGAAATCGGCGGCAACATCGGCAAGCCGGTGCTCGATCTCAATCCGCCCGCACCGCGCAGTGCATATGTGCTGGAAGTTTCGTCCTATCAGATTGAGCTCTCGCCGGGGCTCGCGCCGGATGTGGCGGTGCTCACCAACATCTCGCCCGATCATCTCGATCGCCATGGCTCGATGGAGAATTACGTCGCCGTGAAAACGCGACTGCTGGAGCAGACCGCAAAGACCGGCAAGGTGTGCATCGGGGTGGACGATGCGTATTGCGCCGCCATTCAGTCCCGCTTCGCCGCGGGCGACGGGCCGGAAGCCATTCCGGTTTCGGTCGGCAAGGTGCTGGGACGCGGCGTGTTCGTGCTGGATGGCGTGCTGTACGACGCGCAGGCTTCGCACGCCGCCAAGGTCGTGGATTTGCGCAAAGCCGCGCACCTGCCCGGCGCGCACAATTGGCAGAATGCCGCTCTTGCCTATGCCGCCACACGCGATCTGGTGCAGGACCGCCGGATCCTTGCCGAAGCCATCGCCAGCTTCCCCGGCCTGCCACACCGCATTGAGGATGTGGGACGCATAGGCAAGGTGCGGTTTATCAACGACTCCAAGGCGACCAACGCGGACGCCGCCGAGCGTGCTTTGAAATGTTTCAACGACATCTACTGGATCGCCGGCGGCCAGCCGAAGGAAGGCGGCATCGAATCTCTGAAGGCGCTATTCCCGCGCATCCGCCGCGCTCTTCTGATCGGCGAAGCAGCAAACGATTTCGCGCACACGCTGGAAGGCATTCCGTTCGAGATTTGCGGCACACTCGAGAACGCCGTGGCGGCGGCCGCGCACGATGCGCAAGCCTCCGATGCAGCAGCCCCTGTGGTGTTGCTATCGCCGGCTTGCGCGTCCTTCGACCAGTTCAAGGACTACGAGCAGCGCGGCGATGTGTTCCGCGCGCTGGTGAACGAGCTTGCCAGGCACACCCTGCGGGAGGCTTCCTAGATGATGTCGCGTGACAGCCGCAGCCGCTTTGCCGATTGGTGGTGGGAGGTGGATCGCGTGGCGCTGTTCGCCATGTTGGCGCTGATCGCCATCGGGCTCATGCTGGCGTTCGCGGCAAGCCCAGCTGCTACGGCGCACAATGCGCTGCAGGCCGGCAATTTCCGCTTTGCCGCCAAGCAGATTTTGTTTGCCGGCATTGCAGGTGTTGTCGTTATGGCCGGGTCGTTGCTCGGCCTCGCGCAGTTGAAGAAGGTCGCGGCCATTGCGTTCGCGTGCGCATTGGTCGGCCTCGCGCTCGTGCTGCTCACGGGTACCGAAGTGCTGGGCGCCAAGCGCTGGATCGATCTCGGCTTGCTCACCATCCAGCCGTCCGAGTTCCTCAAACCCAGCTTTGCGGTGGTGTGCGCCGCCATTCTTTCTCGCAATTCAACCAGTCCGCTGCGCAAGGAGCTTATCTCCTTCCTCCTGGTGATTGTCCCGCTTGTGCTGCTGGTGCTGGAGCCGGATGTCGGCCAGACGGGTCTGCTGCTCGCGCTTTGGGGCTCGATGCTGTTCCTTGACGGCATCTCGCTCGTGTGGGTCGGCCTGTTCAGTGGAATCGGGACGGCGCTCGGTGGCCTGGCCTATCTGTTGATCCCGCATGTGCATCATCGCGTCGAGCAGTTTCTCGGCGGCGGCAAGCCCGGCTACCAGTCCGGCCTTGCGCTGAAAGCATTCGAGCATGGCGGGCTGGCGGGAGTGGGCCCCGGTGCCGGCACGATCAAGTATCACATCCCCTATGCGCATTCTGACTTCATCTTCGCGGTGGCGGGCGAGGAATTCGGACTGGTGCTGTGCGCTGTTATCGCCGCGCTGTTCTGCGTGCTCTGCGTGCGGCTGCTGTTGCGTTCGGCGAGTGCCACAGATCGCTTCTCGCAGCTTGCGGGCAGCGGGCTGGCCCTGATTGTCGGGCTGCAGGCCTTCATCAACATGGGCGTGGCCGTGAACCTGCTGCCCGCGAAAGGGATGACGTTGCCGTTCATCTCCTATGGTGGGTCCTCGCTGTTTGCCGTGGCGGTGACAATGGCGTTTGCGCTGGCGGTGACACGGCAGCGGCCCAAGGTGGTCACACTGTCGAAGCGCGACACCGACCTTCTCTTCGGGCTCAGCGAGGCGCGCGCGTGACCACCGTCGTGCTTTCCACGGGCGGCACGGGCGGCCATCTGTTTCCGGCGCAGGCGCTGGCGCAGGAGCTCGCGCGCCGCGGCAAGAAGATCGTCGTGATGACGGATGCACGCGGCACCACATATCAGACTCAGTTTCCCGGCGCCGCGATCGAAATCGTTCCGGCCGCAGCCTTCGCCGATCGCTCCAAGCTGCGACTGATGACGGCGCCGTTCGAAATTCTCGCCGGCATACTGGTTTCCCTTGCCAAGCTTGCTCGCATCAAGCCAGGCGCCGTTGTCGGATTCGGCGGCTACCCTTCCGTGCCGGTCATGCTGGCCGCGATCATCGCCCGCCTGCCGACCGCGATCCTGGCGCCGGATGCGGTTCTCGGCCGAGCCAACCGCCTCGTCGCAAACTCCGTGAAGGTGATTGCCGGCGGACTGCCTTTGGTGCGGTTCCTGCCGAATGACCCCTCGAAAATTGTGTACACGGGCAATCCGTTGCGCCCCGAGGTGCTCGCGCAAGCCGGTGCGCC
>DASXGS010000159.1:0-3291 GCA_036488975.1 Rhizomicrobium sp.
GGGCGAAGCTCGATCGCCGTTTCAAGGAACTGGTCAACGAAGTCGAATCGCTGAAAGAACTCCGGCGCCTGTCCGCAAAGTCGCAAACGAAAATCGCAAAGACCCTGAAGATCAGCCAGCCCGCCGTATCGAAGCTCGAACGGCAGACGGACATGTATCTCTCGACCCTGCGCAGCTATGTGGAAGCCATCGGCGGGGAACTCGACGTTATTGTGCGACTGCCCAACCGCGATCCGGTCAGGGTGAAATCGTTGGAAGAAATCGACGCGAGTTGAAGCGCGCCGCGCCCCAGACCCGCGGCTATTCGACGATCAATGCACCACTTCGAACAGACCGGCGGCGCCCATGCCGCCGCCCACGCACATGGTGACGACGCCATACTTCGCTTTGCGGCGGCGACCTTCGATCAGCAGATGCCCGGTCATGCGCGCACCCGACATGCCATACGGATGGCCGATGGAAATCGCGCCGCCGTCCACGTTCAGCTTGTCGTGGGGAATGCCGATGCGATCCATGCAGTAGAGCACCTGGCTGGCGAAGGCTTCATTGAGCTCCCAGAGATCGATGTCGTCAGGCTTCAGGCCGTGACGCTGCAAAAGGCGTGGCACCGCAAATACCGGGCCGATGCCCATTTCGTCCGGCTCGCAGGCGCCGACGGCAAAGCCGCGGAAAATTCCGAGCGGCTTAAGCCCCTTCTGTTCGGCCACTTTCGCATCCATCACCACGCAAGCGGACGCGCCGTCGGAGAATTGCGACGCGTTGCCGGCGGTGATGTATTTGCCCTGTTTCACTTCGAGACCGCCGCCGAACACCGGCTTCAGCGATTGCAGACCTTCGAGCGTGGTATCGGGACGGTTGCATTCGTCGCGATCGACCGTGGTGTCGACGACGGATTCGCTGCCGGTCGCCTTGTCGACCTTTTTCATCCTGGTCTTCAGCGGCATGATCTCATCGGCAAATTTCTGGCCCTGTTGCGCAGCAGCCGTGCGGCGCTGGCTCTCCAGTGCATATTCGTCCTGCCGCTCGCGGCTGACGCCATAGCGCTCCGCCACCACCTCGGCTGTTTCAATCATCGACATCCAGAGCGCCGGCTTCACCTGCATCAGGTGCTCTTCGGTGATGTTCTTGGTGTTCATGCCGCCCAGCTGCACGAGCGAGATCGATTCAACACCGCCAGCTACCGCCACCGGCGTGCCTTCTGTCATCACCTGCTGCGCGGCCATGGCGATGGTCTGCAGACCGGAGGAGCAGAAGCGGTTCACGGTGGTGCCGGCGGTGGTCACGGGGCATCCCGCCCAGATCGCCGACAGGCGCGCGATGTTGAAGCCGGTTGCGCCCTCCGGGTTGGCGCAGCCCATGAAGACATCTTCGACCTCGGCGGAATCGATCCCGGCCTTGGCGATGGCGTGCTTGATGGCGTGTCCGGCCATCACCGCGCCGTGCGTCATGTTGAATCCGCCGCGGCCGGATTTGGCCAAGCCGGTTCGTGCTGTCGATACGATCACTGCTTCGCGCATGCTGTTTCTCCTAGTGTGCCGGTGCCGGGGCCGCCGCCGGAGCCGCCGCGGGCTGCGCGCCGCCCTGTTTGATCTGGGCATATATGGCCCACAGATGCCCGGTCTTGCGGTTCGCCTCGCTGCCCGTCACGGCGTTCAAGGTCGCAATGGCCTCCGCGTTCTTGCCCTGCGCCACCTGCGCCATGCCGACGAGAAGCGTGGCCTCGGCCGGATCGCAATGGCCGCGGCACTTCTTCCCGCCGAGGCCTTTTGCCATGGCGGCGCGGGCTAGGTCCTCGGCGTCGGCATAACGGCCATAGCCGTAGAGTGCTTCTGCGACCCGAATGGCGTCCTGCCCGGAACCCTTGCGCGCTGCTGCGATCTCCGCGTTGAGCGAACCCTGCTCCTTTGCCGCGCCGCTGCGGGCGGTATTGAGGTCGGGACCGGTAATGCCCTGCGACTGCAGAATGCGCTCGGCATCGCCGTAGTAGTAGAGCTCGTTCGCCAGCTTGCCGGCGAGCGCCGCATCGTCCCGGCGCAGCGAGTTGGTGACGAATTTCAGCCGGTACAGATCCATCGCGTTGATGTCGTTGGTGCCCGGCACGCCGAAGGTGTGGTCGATCAGGCGGCCCCAATCATCGGTCGAATTGGTGCGCATCACGATGTTTTCCAGTGTCTGCTCTGCCGCTGCAGGATTCGAGGCGATCTGCGAATTCATCACGATCTTGAGCGCATTTTCGTCCGGCTGCTTGCCGGCGGCCTTCGCCATGTCGATGGATTTCTGCGCGTATTGCTGGGCGCGCGCATTGTCCTTCATGTTGTAATATGCAACCGCGAGATCGCCGTAGGTTGCGTCGTCATTCTTCCCCATCTGATCCAGCACCTGGCCGTATGTGACGGCTTTCTGCCATTCCTGGTTGCCGGCAGCGAGGATCAGCGCATTGTGATACAGCTGCTCGCGATCGGCCGGCGGCAAGTCGACATTGGCCGGGCTCTCGGCGGCGGTTTCGAACGCCTTGCGGGCTCCATTCATGTCCTTGAGATTTACCGAGGCGATGCCGATGAAGGTGTTGATTTCCACTTCATCGAAGGGGGTGTGATCGGGGACGGCGAGGGCGGCCTGCGCCTGCGTCAGCACCTCCTGCCAGTTGTTGGCCGCCGCCGCCTTCTGGATGGCGATCATTTGCGGCGTCACCGCCTTGCTGATCTTGCCGCCTGTCTCGGCCGGCTTGGCGGGCTTGTCGGCAGCCAGTGCGCCGCTGGAAAGGGCGACCGCGCCCGAAAGCGCCATTCCGGCAGCAAGCGTTGTGACAATGCGGCTGAATTTAAGGCTCATCGCGTTTCCCCGTTGATGTGAAAATCCCGCTGCATTGGCAGGAAGAATTGTTGGCGGCGCACTCTAGAGCCTCGCCTTGGGCTTTTCCAACACCACGTGCCCGCGTTGTTGCGCCGCAAAGCGGGACCGCCTATCAGGCGCTGGAGACAAGATTTCGATCCGATGCCCCTCTCACCCGGCCTGCCAGAGGACGCCGAAGACATCTCCCTCCGCGGCTTCAACAAATCCGTGGGCCCGCTCTACAGCCTGCCCGACGACGGCGGACCTCCACGTTTGGGCTTTGTGGTCGCGGAGAAGCACATGAATGCCGCCGGCACTGTGCATGGCGGCATGCTGATGGCGCTGGCCGACGTCTCGATGGGCCGGACTTCACGGCTGATTGCGGAAGCGGAGATTGGCAGCACCGTGGCCCTCAGCTGCGATTTTCTCGCGCCCGGCCGCCTGGGTGATCTGATCGAA
>DASXGS010000167.1:0-5319 GCA_036488975.1 Rhizomicrobium sp.
TGCCGTAGACCAGCGCTTCGGCCGTCGGCGGGCAGCCGGGCACGTAAATATCCACCGGCACAATGCGGTCGCAGCCGCGCACCACCGAATACGAATAGTGGTAGTAACCGCCTCCATTGGCGCAAGAGCCCATGGAAATCACGTATTTCGGCTCCGGCATCTGGTCGTAAACCTTGCGAAGCGCCGGCGCCATCTTGTTGCACAAGGTGCCGGCCACGATCATCACGTCGGACTGCCGCGGCGAACCACGCGGCGCAAAACCGAAGCGCTCCATATCGTAGCGCGGCATGCTTGCCTGCATCATCTCCACCGCGCAGCAGGCGAGCCCGAAGGTCATCCACATCAGCGAGCCGGTGCGCGCCCAATTGATCAGTGCATCCGCGCTCGCGACCAGGAAGCCTTTTTCCTGCATCGCCGCCTGCACTTCGCGGAAATAGGGGTCGTTGTCGGGGAGCGGCGCACCGCCCTCGACGCCCACGCGGGCCGCCATGCCTGCAGGGATCACTCCCATTCGAGCGCTCCCTTCCGCCATTCGTAGATGAAGCCGACCGTCAGCACGCCGAGAAACACCATCATCGACCAGAAGGCGTAGACGCCGGTCTTGCCCAAGGTGATGGCCCAAGGAAACAGGAACGCAACTTCCAGATCGAAGATGATGAAGAGCAGCGCCACGAGATAGTACCGGACATCGAACTTCATGCGGGAATCGCTGAAGGCGTTGAAACCGCACTCATAGGCCGACAGCTTTTCGGGGTCGGGCTTGGACGGCGCGATCACGAACGGCACGACCAGAAAGGCCAAGCTCATGGCGCCCGCAACGCCTATAAAGAGCAGGATCGGCAGATACTCGATAAGCAGCTGATTCATTCCACACCCTTACCCTGAAACCGCGCGCGGCGGACGGAGTTGCGGCCTCAAGGTGCGTCGTTTTCGCGGATGCGAAGCAGGCGCCCGCGTGCGCGGGTTTAAGCCATGATTTGTAGCGAGAACAAGCGGTTTTTCCGCCACAAACCTTGGCCAATCAGATTACCAAGCCGAAGCCGCCAAGCGGCAGAGGCTGGCGGGAGCGACGGGGCTCGAACCCGCGACCTTCGGCGTGACAGGCCGACGCTCTAACCAACTGAGCTACGCCCCCGCGCGCGAATGCCGCAAAGGGCCGCCGCGGAAGGCGATCCGTGTAGGACCGCATGCCCTTGAGGTCAAGCCAAGCGGCCGAATCGCAGCGCCAGCTTCGGCCAAGCTGCTCCAACGTCGAGGTCGCGAAAGCAGCCTTCATTTCCCGCAGGACCGCATCGAATTCCCATTCGATGACCGGGCCATCTCTGCAAGCGCCTCAAGCAGAACGTTTGGATCGAACGGCTTGTGCAGGAACATCCGCGCGCCGAGCTGCAGAGCCCGAACCTCCACGCTATCGTCGTCCGATGCGCTCATCGCGATGGCCGGCCATGAGACTCCCAGCTCCTGCAACCGTTGCAGCAGTTCCAGTCCGGTCATGCCGGAGAGCTGAATATCGACAACAAGAATGCTGCTCGAAAGTTTTTCCAATCGGGCAAGAAATGCCTCGGCGGATGCGAAGGTGTGTACACTCCATTCGGATACCCGTAGCAGGCGCGCGAGCGAGCGCCGCATGCTGGGATCGTCATCGATCACACAGACTACAGGCCTGTCCGCCGGACGAGGTCCGGCGCGCATTGGTGTGCGGATCATTGGGAGGTGTGGGTGGCCTGTGTAGCAGCCGCGTCTTCCCGGGTCTGGGCAGCAGCCGCGTGGTCGATTGGAAATGTCGCTGAGAAGGTCATGCCGCCCTTCAGATTTCGCGCTGCATCGAGCCTCCCCCCGTGCGCTGCGACGATAGACTGACAGATCGAAAGCCCGAGGCCAAGACCGTCGCGCTTTGTCGTGTAGAAGGGTTCGAAGATGTGCGCCAACTCCTCTTCGGTTAGGCCGGTGCCTTCATCTTCCACTTCTATGACAGCTGACTCTCTGTGCGGTATAGTCTTCACGCTCACGCGCCGCAGTCCCTTCTGATTATTCTCCACGGCGTCGAAGGCATTCATCAACAGATTGAGCATGACCTGCTGAATCTGTACGCGATCCCCAAGTATTGGCCGCCGCATCCAGGGCGACAAATCGACGTCCACGAGTATGCCTCGTCGCAGCGCATTGCTTCCGATAAGTTTCACCACTTCGTCGAGCGTCGAATTGACTTCCACTTCCTCGCGGCGTGCCGGGTTCTTCTTGAGCAGCGTCCTCATGTGTTGGAGAACGTTGCCGGCTCGTTGATTATCGTCCCGGATATCGGTCAACGCCTCGCGAAGAACCTGCAGCGGCAAGGGCCGCGCTTCCAGAAGCTGTAGTGCCGCTTCCGCGTTGATCCTTACCGCTGCCAGAGGTTGATTGATCTCGTGCGCGAGCGTTCCTGACAGCGCACCCAACATTCCCACGCGGCTGAGGTGCGCCAGTTCATCGCGCAGTACCGCTGCGTCCGCCTCCGACTGGAGCCGCTGGGTGATGTCGCTGAACGCAACGACTGCTCCTACCACGCGCCCTTCTCGCCTCTGGGATTGGGCCCACAATTCGGCGTGAAAGCTTGTGCCGTCGGCTCTCCAAAATACATCGTCGTCCTGAATGCCCCCGGCCGTTTCCAGCAAGTTACTCAGATGGCCGCATTCCTCCTTTGGGAATGGCGTACCATCTGGACGGCTGTGATGAATCAGCGCGTGCATGTCTTTGCCGACAAGGGCGGCCTCGCTCTCATATCCCAACAGCCGCAAGGCGGCCGGGTTGCAGAAGGTACATCGACCTTCGACATCAATGCCGAAGAGTCCTTCCGCGGCGGAGTTCAGAATCAGCCGCAGCTTGTCTTCGCTCTCCCGTAATGCGCTCGCCGCGCGCTGACGTTCCGTGATGTCATGCACAATGGCCGAAATGCCGACGACGTGTCCTGCAGCATCGTGGATCGGCGACATCGTCACGAGGACTTCGATACGGGTTCCATCCTTTTTGATATGCACAGTCTCGTGCTTGTTCACCAGATCCGAGTTTTTTGTGAAATCGAGATTTTCTCTGCCGGTATCCGAGCGCACAAGAGCGGAAAAGATGGAGCCGATCGCCTCGCCTTGGCTATAACCGTACAGTCTTGCGGCGGCGGCATTCCAGTCCGTGACGATGCCGTCGATATCCTGGCCAACGATTGCATCGTCCGACGATTCGACGATGGCGGCGAGGCGAAGACGTGCCTCCATCGTTGCCTGCTTGCGGATCAGCCGCTCTCGCTCCGCGTCAACCTTCTCGCGCTCCGCAATCAGCGACGCGAGCATAAGCCCCGATGCGCCGAGCGTCGCAAAGAACGCGTCCAGAAGCATGGCGTTGGTGAACGTCGTGTATTGGGCAAAGGGGCTATGGCCGAGCGCAGTCGCAATCGTGGCAATTGTGGCCACGATCAGCGTCGTCAGCGCCGAACCTCCCACACCGAACCGCAGCGATGCCCAGATCACGAATGGAAGCAGCAACAGCGGCGGAACATGCAGGCTTGTTTCAAAAATCGCCAGAGACGCAAGCATGAGCAACGCCACGAGAGCGGCAAACTCCGCCGCGCGAACCGGGCGAGCGGCCAGTGTCAGAAACCTTGGCCCTGCAAACACGAGTGGCGTAATCAACAGCACGCCTGTGGCGTCCCCCAGCCAATAAACGAACCACTCGCGCGCGATCCCGGAATAGCCCTCCAATCCGCTGACATAGAGAACGACGACGCCGACTGAGGAACTAACGACTGCGCTCACCAGGGCGCCGAGCGCGATCAGGCTCAGGACGTCCCGGAGTCGCGACATCGACGGATCGAAGCCGGCGCGATTCAGGAGGAACCAGCCTGTGGCGGCCGCGAGGACAGCCCCGGCGGCCTGGCCCAGCGCAGTGAGGGCCGGAACCGAGCCCTGTGAAGCGATCAGAAACGCAGCCGCCAACAGCACCGGCCAGATGCGATAGCCGCACAGCACGACAGCGGCGAGGGCGACGCCATAGGCCGGCCAGACCGGGCCGATGTTGCTGCTTCTGATCTCGGTGGTGGCCTGGCCCAGTTTTCCCGCGACGTAGTAGGCGATGAAGACAACCATCGCCTGCAGGAAGAATCTGCGGATATCCGGCCGCGCAGTGCCGAGGGAAATCTCAGCCACCCCCTGTCCCTCACATATGCAAGATGTTGCCACGCTTTGGTGCGGAATGCACCGCTGCATCTCCAGGTGGTTTAAATTGTTATCCGGTTTTTGCTCATATTCGTCTGGTCAGACTAGTAAAACCCCGAGGTAACTCCACTGGTCGACTGTCCTATCCGATTTTAGAAAGGAGTCTGCCCTACGTCCCCTCTGCAAAGCTTTGGCGACCAGCGTTCGCCTTCGGAGCTCGTCTGGTCAACTGTCTTGCGGCCGCCTCCCCCTCCTTGGCTGCAGTTCGTTTGGCGTGACCTTGCCGTCGCCGTCTGCATCCATCTGATCGAAGAGGGAACGCGGGGCGGCGGCAAATTCGCCGAAGTCGATGCAACCGGTGCCTTTGAAATCCACCAGCGGGGAGTAGGTCGATTGATCCTTCTCCCAGCGCTGCTGGTTCACCGCGCGGGCTTGGTCGGCGTCGAGGCAGCCGGCGTGCTTTGCATCGGCCTTCGCGAAATCGGCGCGCAGGCCCTGCTCCATCTCGGCGCGCGTGATCGTGCCATCGTGGTTCGAATCGTAGGCTTCGAGGATACCGCGCGTTGGCCGGTACTGCTGCTCTTCGCGCCATGGCGGCCGATTGCCTGCACACCCAGCAACGACAAGTGTCGCCATACAGACTATCAGCACAGGTCTCAGCATGGCGGTACTCCGCCATGCGCCGCACTGCCCGTCAATGCACCTGCCGGTAATCGGAACCATTGAGAGAAGAGGCAGGCCTGCTGCGCCGTAGCTCGCGGGACGTCTGCCCACCTTCGGCTCCGGCTACGGCGCGGTCGCCTTGCCGTCAGCTCCTTGCGTTTGCGGCGTCGCTTGTGAACGCCGAACATTCGTGCGATGTCTTGTTACGCTCCAGCGTCGGCCCGGCCATCATCCGGCGAAGTCCAGGGTCACTATGAAGTCCGGGGTCACTATGATGGCAAGGACAGGGGTTGCAATTGGCCGCAGGGACCGAGAACGGACTCCCACCACCTGTAGCAATGATGGGCCTCGTCACGGGCTATTGGATCAGTCAGGCCGTCGGCGTCGCTGCTAGGCTGGGGGTCGCAGACCATCTCGCTAATGGTCCGCGCACGTGTGAGGAGCTCGCGCGGGAAGTCGGGGCGGACCCGAAAGC
>DASXGS010000169.1:0-5304 GCA_036488975.1 Rhizomicrobium sp.
GCTGCACGCGCAACGATTCCCCATGCTGACGCAGCCGGAAGCGGCGTACCACGGCGTGGTCTACACCGAGCAGTACGGCCGCGGCGCCTATGCTGCGCGCTGCCGCACCGTGTGTATGCGCAACACGGGGTCTGTGCTCTCACCGTTGAGCGCTTTCCTCCTGCTGCAAGGCGCGGAGACGCTGGCGCTCCGCGTCGAGCGCCACATCGAGAACACCGCAAAGGTTGTGTCTTTTCTGGAAGGTCATCCGCGAGTGGCCTGGTGCAACTCAATCGGCCGATTTGGTACTCCCAATCATCCGTTAGCTAAGAAATATCTGAACGGCCGCGGCGGCCCCTTCCTCACGTTTGGCGTGAAAGGTGGCTTTGAACAAGGCAAGCGGTTCTACGATGCACTGTTGCTATTCAAGCGGCTAGTGAACATCGGCGACGCAAAGTCGCTCGCATGTCACCCCGCCTCCACGACCCATCGCCAATTGACGGCCGAGGAACTCGCGCGCGCAGGCGTGAAACCCGAGATGATCAGACTTTGCATTGGCATCGAGCACATCGACGACATCCTCGCCGATTTGGACCAGGCGCTGGCGAGGACGGCAGGCGATTCACAGTCGGTCGCGGACAGAGCACAGCAGCTGCGGCTTGTGGCATCGCGAGGGTGATGTGACGGACAGCGGGATCAAGAACCTACTGGTGCGGCCGCAGGGCGGCTGGTTGAGCGACAATGCGCATGGCACGCTGCACATTGGTTTGCTCAATAATATGGCAGATGCCGCGCTGGAGAGTACCGAGCGGCAGTTCTTCCGGTTGTTTGGCTCGGCCGCGCGGGAGCATCGGATCTGCTGGCACCTCTTTTCGCTGCGCAGCGTTGCGCGGAGCGAGAGCGGCTACCTGCATCTCATTCACCAGAACTACGGCAGCCCAGGCGATCTCTACAATACACGGCTCGACGCGCTGATCGTCACCGGGACCGAACCGGTACAGTCCAATCTTCGGGAGGAGGTTTACTGGCCCGAGCTCTCAACCGTTTTCGACTGGATTGAGCAGGAAGGGCCGCCCGCCATTCTCTCCTGCCTCGCCGCACACGCCGCGGTACTGCATTACGATGGAGTCGAACGTCGGCGATTGCCGCAGAAGCGCTGTGGTTCGTTCGATCATATCAGGGCGTCGGACCACCCCCTCACGGCGCCGTTGCCTGCGCCGGTGAAGGTCGCCCATTCGCGTTGGAACGAAGTCCCAGTCGATTCACTGACGGCGGCCGGTTACGAAATTCTCACTTATGCGCCTGAGGCCGGCGCCGACTTATTCGCGAAGCGCCGGCGAAATACATTGCTCTTTATTCAGGGCCATCCCGAATACGATGCCGATACATTGGCACGCGAATACCGCCGCGATGTCCGGCGATATCTTGCCGGTGCGAGTAAAGAATATCCGCGAATGCCGCGGCATTATTTTGAACAGCACGAGGTCGAGGTGCTGGAACGGTTCGGCCACCGCGCGCTCCGCGAGCGCGACGAACGGCTGTTCGGAGAGTTTCCGCCGCTGCCCCCCCGTGCCTCTGGCGTCGGGTCCATGGCACCCGTGTTCGGGAACTGGCTGCGGGAAATCGATGCAGGAAGGAATGGCCGCAACACGAATGCGCCGCGCCATAGAGCCCTGCCGGAAATGCGCGCGCCATGACCGCGCTGGCAATGCAGATCCCCAGCGATCGGCGGGCAGGGAACGATAGGCTCGACCTGTTGCTCGGCCTCTGGCGATGCGTGCTACAGACCGAAGATGTCGCGCTGGACAGCAATTTCTTCGATCTCGGCGGCGATTCGCTTCTGGCGGTCACCCTGCTCATGGAAATTGAACGGACCACCGGCCGTCATCTTCCGATTACCGCGATTTACGATGCCCAGACAGTGGCCGAACAGGCATTGCTGCTTGCAGACGACCCGCCGCCGGCATTCTCGCCGCTCGTTCTGCTAAAGCCCGGCGACGGCACGTCTGCGCTCTTCATTTTTCACGGTATCGGTGGAACCGTGCTTGAGTTCGCAAAGCTGGGTAAGCTCATCGACATTTCCGGCGAGGTATACGCGGTGCAGGCCCAAGGCGTGGACGGGACCCTTCCGCCGCTCGATTCCCTTGAAGACATGGCTGAACTCTATTGTCGCGTCATTCGACAGAAGCAGCCGGCAGGTCCCTACTGCCTATGCGGCTATTCATTTGGCGGGCTGACCGCGATCGAAGTCGCGCGACGGCTGCGAGATGCCGGTGAAGAGATCGCACTGCTTTTCCTCATTGACGCTTATGCGCACCCTGTAACATGGCCGCGCAAGTCTCTGTTGAAGGTGCGGCTACGCCGCCTGACGAAGGTTATTTCGTCACAAATGAGTCAGCCCTTTCGTATTGCCACTGTCTTGACGGCCGCCAAGACCATCATTGGCAAAATGCAGCGCGACAAGACCGGTAACCCGGTGGATGCTGGCGCGCGCAAGCGCCGCTGGCTGCTAAACAAGAATCCGGATTTGCCACTGCCGCTCCTGGAGACGCGGTCTGCGGCGGAAATGGGCCTCTATCGCTATAAGCCGCGCCACTACCCCGGCAACGCAGTATTCCTGAAAGCGCGCTATCCCGATCCGGATTTTCCCGATGACCCCAGGCATGTGTGGCGCAAGCTATTCAAACACTTGAAGGTGCGCGTGTCGCCTGGCTCACATCTGACCATCATCAACGAGCACGCTGCCGATGTCGCCAGCCACATAAATGCTTGTCTCCGCGAGGCCGGCTGCGCAGCCGCGCAGGCACCGGCGACGGTCAGGGAAGCTCCGGCGCTTGTTTCCACGAGACTGGTGTGATGCCGCGCCCGTCCGTCAGCCAGCCAGAGTTAGCAGAACCGCGCCGGATCGAAGACATCGTGGCTCTTCAGGCGATGAAGATGCCGGCGCACAATGCGCTGGTGCATGACGGCGTGCTCTGTAGCTACGGCGAGCTGCAAAAATCGATTGAAGCAGCGTCGGTCTGGCTGGCGCAATCCGGCGCACGGCCGCGCGATCGAATCATGCTGGTCTGCGAGAATTCATTGGCCGGCGTGGCCCTCTATTTCGCCTGCAACGCGATCGGCGCCAGCCCGGTGATCGTAAACGCCCGGCTTTCGATGCGCGAGATCGATGCGATCCGGCAGCATTGCGAAAGCCGGCTCATGGTGTTCACCGTCGGCGACTCAACGCACGCCAAGCGCCACGCCGAGCGGTATGGATTGATGGCCGCTCCGGAAATCGGTTGCTTGGGCGCCATCGCCGCAAGTCCGCCAAACAAAACCGCCGAACCCGACGAAGCCCAAGAAGGCAGTCCGGACTCCGATATTGGAGCTATCATCTACACGACAGGGACCACCGGTCAGCCGAAGGGGGTGATGCTCACCCATGCAAACCTACGGTTTGTGGCGCGCGCAACCGCGCAGGTGCGGGGGCTGAGTCCGGACGACAACGTCTACGCGACCGCGCCCATATCGCACACGCTGGGGCTTACAGGCGTCTTATTGGGATCGCTCCTGAGTGGGGCCACCGTCCATTTGGCATCGCGATTCGATCCGGACCGGGTTCTCGGGTTGATCCGCAATGGCCGCATCAGCGTGATGATCGGGACGCCGTCGATGTACGCGCTGTTGGTACAATATGCCCATCGCAAGGGGATGGCGCCTCTCGAGGTATCGCGCCTGCGGCTCATTTCATCAGCCGGCGCGCCCCTCGATGCAGCCACCAAAAAAGACACCGAAGCTCTTTTTGGACAACCGCTTCACAATGGTTATGGCATTTCGGAGTGTGGCCCCAGTATCGCCCTGACTTCGCCCAGTGCGCCACGGGCAGATTGCTCGGTGGGGCGTCTGCTGCCTGGCATCGAGGCCAAGCTGGTAGGCGCCACCGAGGACGGCAGCAGCAGCGGAATCGGAGAATTGTTGATCCGCAGTCCTGGCCTGATGAAAGGATATTTTCGGGCGCCGGCCGAGACAGAGCGGGTCATCGACGATGAGGGTTGGTTCCACACCGGCGATCTTGCGCGCTTCGATGGCGACCACCTTTTCATCGTGGGCCGTGCAAAGGAGATGATCATCCGGTTTGGATTCAATGTTTATCCAGCGGAAGTGGAGGCCGTCCTCAATGGTCATCCGCAGGTCTTCCGTTCGGCGGTCGTCGGCCGTAGCCGCGACGGCACAGAGGACATCGTCGCCTTCGTGCAGCTGGCAACCGGGGCAAGAACGGGCGTGGCGGAACTGGCCGAGCATGCTGCCTCCGGTCTTGCCGCTTACAAGCGGCCGACGAAAATCGTTCTCGTTCCCGAATTGCCGATCGGAGAGAACGGAAAGATTCTAAAGGCGGCGCTTTCGAACATTGATGTTGCGCCGAACGGACTGACCGCAGTCTTGCACGGTGCAATGTCGTGAGAAACAAGGAAGGTGAATGGGTTTCCTGGTGCATCGGTGGACGCGCGGGCGCGAAGCTCTGTCTCGGCCCGGTATTCCTGGGAGAGATAAGTTATCCGCACGATCTGGGGCTCGCCGTCTGTTGGCGGGCGTGGCTGAATCACGAACATCTTGGATTCTTCCGGAGCGAACTCGAGGCCAGGCAGCGGATCGACCGGGAAATCCTAAAACGCTTTGCCCTCATGCAACCGGCCTGGAGCCGCTTTCAGACACACACACAGCAGAAGTATTCTTCACAACGCTACGGTGAAGTGGCCCCTCCCCGAAAAATCTTCCGCTTCGCTTCAGATTTTTTTACCCTCCCTCAAGGGGCGGGTAAAAAGCCAGACAGCTCCTATCGACCGTATGGACGGGCCTTACTCCGGCGCCTCCTGCCGCGATTCGGCTTCGCGTTTGATGCGGGCGATGAAGGCGTCTAGCGGCATGGCGCCGAGATCCTTCCCTGAGCGCAGGCGCACGGCCACCTTGCCTTCCGCCGCCTCGCGCTCGCCCACCACCAGCATGTAGGGAATCTTCTTGAGCTGCGCGTCGCGGATCTTCTTCTGCATGCGCTCAGCGGTGGTGTCGATGTCGACACGTAGGCCCGCGGTGCCGTTCACCACCGGCGCCTGAAACAGCGTGTCCATCACCTTTTGCGCGTAGTCGCTCACCTTCTCGCTGATCGGGATGACTCGCGCCTGAATCGGTGCGAGCCACACCGGGAATGCGCCGGCATAGTGCTCGGTGAGGAACGCGGTGAAGCGCTCATGCGTGCCGAGCGGCGCCCGGTGGATGACATACACCGGATGCTCGCCGCCATCCTCGCCGATGTATTTCAGGTCGAAGGTCTGGGTGGCCAGGAAA
>DASXGS010000176.1:0-3932 GCA_036488975.1 Rhizomicrobium sp.
AAGGTGGACCTGATGCCGGATTTCGAGGTGTCGGATCTGGCCAGCCTGAAGGTCGAGAAGCTGGTGACGGAGGTCTCCGACAAGGAAGTCGATGACGCGATCTACCGGCTGGCCGAACAGTCGCGCACCTATTCGCCGCGCGGGGAGGGCGAGGCGGCGGAGAAAGACGATTCGGTGGTGATCGATTTCGTCGGCCGCGTGGATGGCGAGGAATTCGCCGGCGGCAAGGCGGAGGATTTCACCCTGACGCTGGGCTCTGGCCAGCTCATCCCCGGCTTCGAGGATCAGCTGATCGGCGCAAAGGCGGCCGAAGAGCGCGATGTGAAGGTAACGTTCCCGGCCGACTACCCGGAAGCGAAGCTCGCCGGCAAGGACGCAGTGTTCACCGTGACGGTTAAAGAGGTGAAGAAGCCGGATCCGCTTGTCATTGATGACGAGCTGGCGAAGAAGCTGGGCCTTGATTCGCTGGGCATTTTACGCGACCGCGTGCGCGATCAGCTGAAGCAGGACTTCTCGCGACAGAGCCGCATGCATCTGAAGCGCCGCATCCTCGATGCGCTGGATCAGGCGCATTTCTTCCCGCTGCCGTCCGGGATGGTGGAGCAGGAATTCGAGGGTATCTGGCGCGCGGTGCAGGCCGAGCTTGAGCGCGAAGGAAAGAGCGCCGACGAGGAAGGCAAAAGCGAAGAGGACCTTCGCAAGGAGTATCACGACATTGCCGAGCGCCGCGTGCGGCTGGGACTGGTGCTGGCGCGCATCGGCGAGCAGAACGGCATCCAGGTCGCACCCGATGAAGTGAACCGCGCCGCCGCGGCGCGCGCGCGCCAGTTCGCGATGCAGAGCCGCATGCAGGGCGGACAGCAGATTTCCGAGCAGCAGGCCTATCAGATGCTGAGCAACAATCCGCAGGCGATGGCGGAAGTGCGCGCCCCCATTTTCGAAGACAAGGTGGTGGATTTCATCGCCGAGCTCGCGCAGGTGGAAGAGCGCAAGGTGGATCGCGAAACCCTGTTCCTCGACCCCGATGAAGCGGCGGAGAAGCTGAAGAGCGCCTGAAGCCAATCTCGACAGACGGGCAACGAGAGCCTACATCAGAATCATGAAAGATCCCCGTGACGTCTATATGAACACGCTGGTGCCTATGGTGGTCGAGCAGACCGCCCGCGGCGAGCGCGCCTACGACATTTATTCCCGGCTTTTGAAGGAACGGATCGTCTTTATCACCGGTGGGGTGGACGACTACGTCGCCAGCCTGATCACCGCACAGCTGCTCTTTCTCGAGGCCGAGAACCCGAAGAAAGAGATCGCCATGTACATCAATTCGCCGGGCGGCATCGTCACCGCCGGCATGGCAATCTACGATACCATGCAGTACATCCGCCCCGGCATACAGACGCTGTGCGTCGGCCAGGCGGCGTCGGCCGCGTCGCTTCTGCTGTGCTCGGGGCGAAAGGGTGAACGTTTCTGCCTGCCGAACTCGCGCATCCTGGTGCACCAGCCGTCCATGTCCTATTACGGCCAGGCGGCGGACATCGCCCGGCACGCCCAGGAGATCATCAAGCTCAAGCGCCGGCTCAACGAGATCTACGCCAAGCACACCGGCCAAACCGTTGAAGCCGTTGAAAAAGCGCTGGATCGCGATACATATATGACGGCTGAAGATGCTAGGAGTTTCGGCCTCGTGGACCAGGTGCTGACACGCCGCTCCGAACTGGGCGAGATGTCCTAAGGCCTTGTCCACACGTCAAATTGCCGGAAACAGGACCGATTAAACAAATCTTGATCCGCCCGCCGCTATCGTGGTCGTATGGTGGCGGGCAGCAACCGAATCCCTGTGGCGCGGTTCCTGCTTTCTGGAACCCGGCCGGGGAAGCGGCCCATAGGCGGACGAATGTCCCAGGAGAGCCATGAGTAAGGCGAGCGGCGGCGAGAACAAGAACACGCTCTATTGCTCCTTCTGCGGCAAGAGCCAGCACGAAGTGCGCAAGCTCATCGCCGGGCCGACGGTGTTCATTTGCGACGAGTGCGTCGAACTCTGCATGGAGATCATCCGGGAGGAGAACAAGACCTCCTTCATGAAATCCCGCGAGGGCGTGCCGACGCCGGGAGAGATCTACAAGGTTCTCGACGACTACGTGGTCGGTCAGCAGCACGCCAAGAAAGTGCTGAGCGTCGCCGTCCATAACCACTACAAGCGCATCAACGCTTCCGCGAAAAACGCCGACGTCGAACTAGCGAAGTCGAATATCATGCTGATTGGCCCCACGGGCTGCGGCAAGACTCTTCTCGCACAGACGTTGGCGCGCATCCTCGATGTGCCGTTCACGATGGCCGACGCCACGACGCTGACCGAAGCAGGTTATGTCGGCGAGGACGTCGAAAACATCATCCTCAAGCTGCTGCAGAACGCCGACTACAATGTCGAGCGGGCGCAGCGCGGCATCGTCTACATCGACGAGGTCGACAAGATTTCCCGCAAGTCCGACAACCCATCAATCACCCGCGATGTGTCGGGCGAGGGCGTGCAGCAGGCACTGCTGAAGATCATGGAAGGCACGGTTGCAAGCGTGCCTCCACAGGGCGGCCGCAAGCATCCGCAGCAGGAGTTCCTGCAGGTCGACACCACCAACATCCTCTTCATCTGCGGCGGCGCGTTTGCCGGACTCGAGAAGATCATCGCGCAGCGCACGCACGGCAGCAGCATCGGGTTCGGCGCCACGGTTCGTGCAGCCGATGAGCGCGGCACCGGGGAAGTTCTGCGCGAAGTCGAACCGGAAGACCTGCTGAAGTTCGGGCTCATTCCGGAATTCATCGGCCGCCTGCCGGTGCTCGCTACCTTGGGCGATCTGTCGGAGCAGGCGCTGATCGAAATCCTCACACGGCCGAAGAACGCTCTGGCCAAGCAGTATCAGCGCATGTTCGAGATGGAAGGCGTCAAGCTGCGCTTCCAGGAAGAGGCGCTGAAGGCGATCTCGCGCAAGGCGATTGCGCGGAAGACGGGCGCCCGGGGCTTACGGTCCATCATGGAAGGTATCCTGCTCGAGACGATGTTCGAGCTGCCGACCATGAACGGCGTGCAGGAAGTGGTGCTGACGGCGGATGTGGTCGAAGGCCGATCGCGCCCGCTCTACACCTACTCTGACAAAGCGCCGCGCGAACAGACGGCAAGCTGAACGTCGCCAAAGTTCCCTCCGAGGCGCAAACAAGTCTGAACGGTTGTTTAGCTTGACAGCATTTCCTGTCGACGAAATGCCACCGGCCGCGAAGAACCACGCGGAACTCCGGCTATCGGCTTGAAACCTCCTCGCTGGAGGACCACTTTAATTCCCCAGAGTCGGCCAAGAATGGCGACTTAGATCAAAGTGCCGTATGCCCGGAAGGGATACGGTGCCAGCATACCGGGCAGAGGCGCCCGGTCAGGAGAAAAGAATGTCAGACGAGGTCGTGACGAAAAGCGAGACCGGCGGCCAACTGGCGCCCGTGCTTCCGCTGCGTGACATTGTGGTGTTCCCCCACATGATCGTTCCTCTTTTTGTGGGCCGCGAGAAATCCGTGCGTGCGCTCGAAGAGGTGATGAACGACGAAAAGCAGATTCTGCTGCTCACCCAGAAGAACGCCGCAGATGACGATCCGTCTACGGACGGCCTGCATCGCGTCGGCACCATGGCGACCGTGCTGCAACTGCTTAAGCTTCCTGACCAGACCGTGCGCGTGCTCGTCGAGGGCAAGAGCCGCGCGCAAGTGACCGGTTTCGTGCCGCGCACAGATTTCTTCCAGGCGATGATCGAGAAGATCGGCGACACGGGCGGCGAAGCCCGCGAAACCGAGGCCCTGATCCGCTCGGTGAAATCCAATTTCGAAAACTACATCAAGCTCAACAAGAAGGTCCCAGCCGAGACGCTGGCGAGCGTGGCGCAGATCGACGATCCGGC
>DASXGS010000217.1:0-3356 GCA_036488975.1 Rhizomicrobium sp.
GCGCTTTGCGCGACCTCTTCGGCGATGGCCCGCGCGGCGGCGGCGGGGTCGGCAGCGGCGGTAATCGGCCGGCCGATCACGATAATATCTGCGCCAGCAGCAATCGCCTCTTTCGGCGTGGTCACGCGGCGTTGATCGGCAGGTGCCGCGCCGGCTGGACGCACCCCAGGCGTTACGATCAGAAAATCCTGCCCGCAGGCGCGCCGTACCACCTCGATTTCGCGCGGACTGCACACCACGCCATCCAGGCCGCAGGATTTCGCCAGCTGGGCCAGCCGCGTGACCTGCAACGCCACGGAATCGCCTTGCCCGACCGCGGGGAGATCCTCGTCGCCCAAACTGGTGAGTACGGTCACCGCGATGAGCTTCACCTTCGGGTTCACGCTCGCCGCAGCATCCTTGGCCGCGCGCATCATGGCTTCGCCGCCGGAGGCATGGACGTTGAACAACGCCACGCCAAGCCGCGTGATTTCCCGTGCCGCACCCGCCACCGTGTTGGGGATGTCGTGGAACTTCACGTCGGCGAACACCGGCAGGCCGACAGTGGCGATTTCGCGCACGCCGGCAGGACCGCGGGCGGTCAGGAATTCGAGCCCAATCTTCAGGCCGCCGACGTGGGGCTGAACCGCCTTGGCCAGCTCAAGTGCTTTGACCAGATCCGGCGTATCGAGGGCCACGAAAACCGGGTTGGTTGGGGCGGTCATGCGGGCTGCCTCTTACGTGAGTCCCGCCAAGGCAAGCAACCTGATATCAGGTGCCGATGTGCGTGCTCGCCGTTTCCTTCGGCCGCTCCGCTGGCGCCACATTCAGCCGCTCGCGCAGCTCCTTGCCGGTGCGGAAGAAGGGCGCGCGCTTCTCTGAGACGGTGACGGCCTCGCCGGTGCGGGGATTGCGGCCCACGCGGGCGGGACGACTCTTCACGGAAAAAGCACCGAAACCGCGCAGTTCCACGCGATGTCCCTGCGCCAGCGCATTGGTGATGGCATCCAGCATCGTGGAGACGATGCGTTCGACATCGCGGTGATAGAGATGCGGATAGCGCTGCGTCAGGCGCGCTACCAGTTGAGACTTGATCATTCCCTGCCCCCGAGGGATTTCCCCGGCCCCGGAGCGTGCCAACCGCTCCAACATGAACAAGAGTGGGGCGAGGCCGAATAGTCGTCAAGGGAAAGCCACTGAAATGGCACGGCTTTTGGGCCGGTGTCGGATAAATCCCACAACCTGCGGCAGCGCTGCCACAGCGGATGATATTGCAGCCGCGGAGTTCGCGCGCTTGGCGCGAGAATTGAGGGCAGCGGGACGGGCACCCCCTCTGGAGGGCGTTAGTTTCCGTTCCGCTCGGGTTGTGCGGGTTTGTGCGGAACCGGTATCGGTGCGTCCCCCACAGCAAGCTTCTCTGCCTCCTGCGCGAGTGAGTGCCAGCCTGCCGCCATTGCCATGTAGCCGGATCGAAGCACCGGATCTTTCACGGCCTCCGCCATTCGCATGGCCTCGTGTGCCAGCTCGCGATAGTGCCGAGCCCGCTCACTGGCGGGACGTGACTCGATTGACTGACCCACGAAGTGACGCTCCGAACGGACTGGTTGCATCCCCAGCCGCGAAACGCGGCAGCAATGGGGCGGTTCCTGCCTAACTTAACACAAGGTAGGAATTCGTTATTAATGCAACAGCGCTAGGGTCCTTCGTGCCCCAAGGTTGGGCCTCAGGTGGGAAGCAGCGAGCGATCCATGGGCGGGCGTAGTGGATCGCCGCTTCCACAGTTTGTGCAGATTCCGGTGGGAATCAGGTCTGCGGGCGCGGCAGGAAGCGCTCCCGATCCTCACGAGCGACGGACGGCGCCGCTCAATGCGCATGGCTCTCGGACATTGATCTGGAACGCTTTTTGGGCTCCCGCGTTCGCCAAGTTGCCGAAATCCGAGTCTCCATGCGTAAAGTGCAGCAATTCCGCCGGCGCGCCCGCGAGTGCCGCGTCGCAGCCCTCCGCTCCTCCACCGGAGAGCTGCGCAGCCACTATGAGAATCTGGCTGAGGTCTGGGAAAAGCTGGCCGATGAACGGCTTGCCTTTTTCGTGGAGAATCCTGAACCGGACATGGATACCGAAACGGAGCGTAAGCGCGCTTCGGCCTGAACGTCCGGCTTTGTCCCACCCCGTCGAGCTCCCTCTCTTCGAGGCTGTTGCCGCGTCCCGAGCTTCCGTAGCGTTGCGTCCGGAAACGAGGGCAAACTGCGCGGCAGCGATTCGCGGGGGCGGAGCGGGTGCAGGACAGCCACACAGATTCCCATAGCAAGCCGACAGAGATTCGGGCGCTGGCGGGCGCGCGGGCGCTGCCGCCGTTGCTACTGGTGCTGTACCACTATCACGAGGCGCACGGGTACCAGCATTTGCGCTGGTTCGACGTGTTCGTGGCGAAGGGCTATTTGTGGGTCGAGTTCTTCTTCGCGCTCAGCGGCTTCATTCTGGTGCACGTCTATAGTGTACGGCCGCGCTTCGCGTATCTCGACTTCCTGAAAGCGCGGCTGGCGCGTCTTTATCCGCTCCACATTGCAACATTGCTCATCATGCTCGTCATGGTCGTGCTCTTCCGCTGGCTCGCGACGATGGGTGGGTACATCTCGATCTACGATCTGCCTGGCTATCATCCCTACACCAGCTTCGGGAGCTTCATCGGCAATCTGTTCCTGGTGCAGGCGTGGCACCTGTTTCCGCGGCTGCCATGGAACGGCGTGTCGTGGTTCGTCAGCGTGGAGTGGTTTCTGTGCCTGATATTTCCCGCATATCTGTGGCTGGCACGTCGGCGGGTATGGGCCGGCGTGGCGCTGATCGTGTTCGGCTTTGCGGTGCTGCGGCTGCTGATCAAGCCGCGCATTGGCCTCGACATCACCTACGATTGGGGCATCGTGCGCGGGATGGCGGATTTCGCCATCGGCGTGGGGCTGGCGATTGTGTACCGCGAATTGAAGCCACGCGCGGATGCGCTTTCCATATATTGGGTGTCATTGGCGCAGCTGCTTGCCTTCGCCGCGCTGTTCTATGCGATTTACAACACCGGCTGGTCGCACACGGTACGCGACTACTGGCTGCTGCCGCCGCTGATGACGATCATTCTTCTGCTCGCGTTCGATCGCGGGATCGTGGCGCGGTTCTTCCAGTCCAAACCACTGCGCCTGCTTGGCGAATGGTCGTTTGCGATCTACATGGGGCAGACCACATTCCTGCAGTTGCTGCGCGTGGCGGAACAGCGTGTGTATCCCAATCCGCCGCCGCAATGGGCGCACGCGATCCATCTCATCGAACCGACGGCGATGCTGATCCTGTGTGTCGCCTGGGGCGCCCTGCTGTACTACGTCGTCGAACG
>DASXGS010000260.1:0-3056 GCA_036488975.1 Rhizomicrobium sp.
GCAGCAAATGACGTTCACGAAGGGGAATTCCGTGGACGTGTGGAATGAGTATCAGGCAACCCGCATCAAGCTGCACACCGATGAGAATACGCTGGGCTTCGTGAGCCTCAGCAACGGCAGCGCCGCGGCGCAGGCCGCCGAGGTCAAGCGGCTCAAAGACAAGATCGGCAAATACACGTCGGAGTCGAAGGCGCTGAAGGCGAAGGCGGAAGGCGAAGACCGGCACTATGACGAACTGGTCACGCGGCATGACCAGTTCGATATGGCGGAGGCGTTCGATTCGGTGGCCATTTCGCTGGCGGCGGTTGCGGCTCTCACCGACCTGTTCTGGCTCTTGTGCGTGAGCTGGGGCTTTGCCGCGCTTGGCATCGCCATTTCGATTGCGACGTTCGTCGGAGCGGATGTGCGCATTGAGTTTCTCGCCCGCTTGCTGGGGTGAGACGTTTCAGTTTGAGACAGTCCGCTTGCCCGTGTCCGTCGCGGTGCCGGACCGGAGCAGGGCCAGAGTGAATTCCGCGACAGTCACCGGCATACCTCGTGCAGCGCGATCAGCGGGTTCCGGCGCGGAGAATTGGGTCTTGCGGATATTGCTGCTGGCGGCGGGCTTTGCCGCACAGTACCGCGTGCTGCGCTGCGCCGCCGCGCTGCACGCCGAGGTGTGCGTGCTCGGCTCCGGCGCCGCACGCTCGCTGGCACTCTCCCGCTATTGCCGGCAATTCCGTCCGTTCTCCTTCGATGCCGCCGAGCCGGTCGAAGCGGCGCGCCGGCTCGATGCGGAGGCGCATCGGTGGCGGGCCGACATCGTGCTGCCCGGCGATTTCGCCACCACAAAATTCCTGGCCAGGGTACAGCCGCATCTGCGAACAGCCGCCTTTCCGTTGCCCGACGCGGACTCTGTGGACTCACTTGGCGGAAAAGACCGTTTCATGCAGGCCTGCCGCGAATTCGATATTCCGCATCCCGAGGGAATTGTGGTTAGCGATCGCGCGGCACTGATGTCGGCGCTGGCGAGCGGCCAGATCACGTTGCCGGCGATAGTAAAGCCCCTTGCGTTGGCCGGCGGCATGGGTGTGGCGCGCATAGACAGCGGAAACGTTTTCGAAGTTGCGGCGCAAATCGACTATGCGCCCATCCTGGTGCAGCGGTTTGTCGAAGGCATCGACCGTTGCATCACCATCTTTTGCCGTGAAGGCCAGGTGCGCAAGCAGGCGATCTATGAGCACCCGAACGGCGTGTTCCGATTCGTCGAGGATGCGGAACTGGCGCGGCTGGCTGCGCGCTTGGCATCTGTGCTGAATCTTACCGGCGTGATCAACTTCGACGCTCGCATCGATCGCGACGGCCGCGTGTGGATGATCGAGTGCAATCCGCGGTTCTACTTCAACATGGATGTTGCGATGGTGGCCGGCCTCAACTTCGCCGATTGGCGTGCCGACATCGCCAGCGTTCGCGAACGGGAAGTACGGATTCCCAATGCGCTGCTGCGTGGGCTGCTGCGCATGCGCCGGCCGTCTGCCGTCGATCTGAGGATGTTGTGGCACTGGCTGAACGACCCGTTGATGTTTGCGCTGGTGGCCACAGGCTATCAGCAGCGCTGGCAGTTCCCATTTTTCGAGAAGGTGGCAACGAGCCACAAATGCGCCGTGTAGTGCAGCCGTCCCGCAACAATCAGGCTGTGGCGGCTCCGCGCCGTTTCGCAATGGGCGGTAGCGCGGCGCGATAAATCAACACCGGACGTGCGGCACCTTCGATGGCTGCGGCGAGCATCGGCGCCAAGACAAATCCCTCATCGCCATAAAGTCGACGGGAAAACTGCGGCAGCAGATGGCGCAGGAACATGATATCCTCAAGCGACCGCTCACCCCGCCCCATTCGGCTGGCAATCTCACGCAGGCGGTAGGCGCAAAGCTTCGACCACTCGTCAAGCGCGCCTGCGATCCGCTCCAGCATTTCCGCCGCACCGAGGGCGGTGGTCGGCACGGTTACGTACAGCTTCTCGTTCAGCGCGGAAATCTCCGCCACCACTTCGCGGCTGCACATGGGATCGTTCCGCACCCGCGTATCGTGCAGCTTCATCTCCGCGTTGCGAAGTTTTTCGGCGAGCTCGACGACCGGATCGATGTTCATGCCAGCTTAATTGTATTCGACCGCTCCGGTTCCTTCACATTGTTCTTTGTACCCACTCCCGTTTACGCTGTGTCAAAGCTGGACGATCCACAGCATTTTTATGCGCCGGGTGGGGGTCCGAGATAATCCATCTTGCCGATGGCGATGCCATTGTGACGGAGCAGGGCATACGCCGTGGTGATGTGGAAATAAAAATTCGGCAGCACGAAGCCGCTGAGATAGTCGCGACCGCCAAATGACATTTCGCCGCCCGGGAATTTCATCGTGACGGTGCGCGCCTCGGCGCCTTCGAATTGCTCCGGCCGGAAGCTGCGGATGTAGTCGAGCGTCTTGGCGATGCGCTGCTGCAGCTCGGGAAAGGTTTTTTCTTCGTCGGGGAAGCTGGGTGGGGTCTGTCCGGCGAGTTTCGCCGCGCCCATCCTGGCGACATCGCTCGCGATCTGTATCTGGCGCGGGAAGGGGTGCATGTCGGGCGCCAGCCGGGCATCGAGCAGCACAGACAAATCCTTGTCTTCCGACTTCCATTGGGCGACGGCCTTGTCGAGGATGGTCGACAAATTTTCGAACCCGCGGACCATTGGCGGAATGAGGGCGTCATAGACCGTGAACGGCATGGCAAACTCCTTCTCTGTGTCTTTGGCGGGGGCTGAACCGATCCGTACCCCTTCCCCCTCTCTTCCCCAGAGCACAACATGTTGTGGCTCATGACGTGCGGGAGCATTTGAATTTCAGGCGATATTATACTTGATAAACTATAATATCGCCGAATTTCAAAAAAGGGGGGATGGGGGCCCCCCTTCACCTGCTGCTTTTCTGTATTGCACCTGCTGTTGTGGGACCTTCAGATGATCACGCGGGTCGAATTCTGTCGGTGTAGAACCTAGGGTGCACGAAGCCAGCGACAAGACCCCCGTGCAGAAATTGTCGAC
>DASXGS010000343.1:0-1524 GCA_036488975.1 Rhizomicrobium sp.
AGAAGGCGATTGTGCTGGGTAAAGGTGGTCGCGCGATCAAGATGATTGGTGAACTCGCACGCAAGGAACTGGAGGAGATGCTTGATCGACGCGTGCACCTGTTCCTTTTCGTGAAGGTGCGCGAAAACTGGTCCGACCGCCGCGAGCACTACGCCGCCATCGGCTTGGAGTATCCGGACGAATAATGGAATGGGCTGACGAGGCGATTGTGCTGTCGGTGCGGCCGCATGGCGAAACCTCCGCCATTGTGGAAGCGTTGACGCATTTGCACGGCCGGCATCTGGGGCTGGTGCATGGCGGCGCTTCGCGCAAGTCGCGCGCGATATTGCAGCCCGGCAATTCGCTGCACCTCACCTGGCGAGCGCGGCTGAACGAACAGCTGGGATCTTTTCATGTTGAGCCGCTGCGCGCGCGCGCTGGCGCCTTATTGGAGCGGCGCGATGCGCTGGCCGGCCTGAACGCATGGGCCGCGACGGCGTCCGCCGTACTGCCGGAGCGCGAGCCGCACGTCGGTGTCTATGGCGCGGCGGAAGTTCTGCTGGATGCAATCGCGGACCAAGATTTTGCGCATTGGGCGCCGCTGTATGTGCGCTGGGAGGCGGGCCTGCTGGATGAACTTGGCTTCGGACTCGACCTCTCGCGCTGCGCGGCCACCGGCGTGACCGGCGATCTCATCTATGTCTCGCCGCGCTCCGGCCGGGCAGTGTCGCGCGAAGGCGGCGCACCCTATGCGGATCGCCTCCTGAAGCTGCCGCCTTTCTTCCTCGGTGCGCAGAATTCGGAGCCGACTGCTGCTGACATTCTGGCCGGGCTCGACCTCACGGCCTATTTCCTGCTCGACCGCGTGCTTCAACCGCATGGAAAGGAACTGCCGCAGGCGCGTATCCGCTTGCAGGAACTTGCCGCCCGCGAATCGGAATAAGAAGAGCTGATGGCTGATATTGTCGACGACATTCGCCCCGAACCTTTGGCGAGCGCGCTGTCCGAGCGCTATCTCGCCTATGCGCTCTCCACCATCACGCAGCGGGCGTTGCCGGATGCGCGCGATGGGCTGAAGCCAGTTCACCGCCGCATTCTCTACGGCATGATGCGCTTGCGGCTCGACCCCGGCTCGGCAACGAAGAAATCCGCGAAGATTGTCGGCGACGTGATGGGCACGTTTCATCCGCACGGCAATCTCGCGATCTACGATGCGCTAGTGCGACTCGCCCAGGATTTTGCCACGCGCTATCCGTTGGTCGATGGGCAGGGCAACTTTGGCAACGTGGACGGCGATAACCCCGCCGCCATGCGTTACACCGAAAGCCGGCTCACCGCTGTCGCCGATGCGCTGCTCCAGGGCATCGAAGAGGACGCGGTGGATTTCCGCCCCACCTATGACGGGGAAGACCGCGAGCCCCTGGTGCTCCCGGGGGCCTTTCCCCAACCTGTTGGCGAACGGCGCGACTGGCATCGCCGTTGGAATGGCGACTTCCATCCCGCCGCACAATGCAGGCGAGCTGTGCCAAGCGCTGATCGCGCTCG
>DASXGS010000384.1:0-2644 GCA_036488975.1 Rhizomicrobium sp.
GCAGATGGTTTCGTAGTATTGGTGCCGCTCATTGCCAAAGGTAAGATTGTTCATCGTGCCTTGCGCGGCGGCCATGACACCGAGGGCGCCGAACAGCGCATCCACCACCGCCTGGCTGGTTTCCACATTGCCGCCTGCCACCGCCGCGGGCGGCCGCGGATTGAGCAGCGAGCCCTCCGGCACCACAATTTCCAGTGGCTTCAGACATCCGGCATTCATCGGGATGTCGCTGTCCACCAGGCAACGGAAGACATACAGCACCGCCGCCTTGGTAACCGAGCCCGGCGCATTGAGATTGTTGGGCTGCTGTGGACTGGTGCCGGTGAAATCGATGCACGCGCTTCGAGTCGCACGATTCACCGTGATTTTGAGCCGGATCTCCGCGACGCCATCCATCGGCATCGCGAACGCACCCTCCTTCAGCGCGCCAATCACTTTGCGCACCGATTCTTCGGCATTGTCCTGCACGTGCCGCATATAGGCAGTGACGACATCCGCGCGGTAAGCGGCGCAGATCCGCTTCAGTTCCCCGGCGCCGCGCGCGCAGGCGGCGGCCTGCGCTTTCAAATCCCCGATGTTCTGCGCCGGATTGCGCGCTGGGTAGGCGCCGCTCTTGAGGACGGCGCGAATAGCATCCTCTTCGAAAAGACCGCCGTGGACCATCGACACGGCGTCGAACAGTACGCCCTCTTCGGCGACATCCGTCGAGAACGCCGGCATCGATCCCGGCGTGATGCCGCCGATATCAGCGTGGTGTCCACGGCTGGCGACGAAGAAGCGGCGGTCGCCGTCCACGAAAACCGGTGCGACCACAGTCACGTCGGGGATGTGCGTGCCGCCGTCGTAAGGCGCGTTGGTGACGAACATGTCGCCTTCTCGCATGTGCGGATGCTTGCGCATCACTGCCGTGACGCAATCGCCCATCGAACCCAGATGCACCGGCATGTGCGGCGCATTCGCCACCAGGCCGCCGTCGGCGTCGAAGATGGCGCAGGAGAAATCAAGCCGTTCCTTGATGTTCACGGACGACGCCGTGTTCTGCAGCGTGGCGCCCATCTCTTCGGCAATTGCCATGAAGAGGTTGGCGAAAACTTCAAGTTGCACAGGATCGCATTCGGTCGAGCCGCGGAGCGTGTTCGGGCGCATGGCCTCGCGCGTGAGAACCAGTGCGCGCTCCGTTGTCACTTCCACGCGCCAGCCGGGCTCAACCACAATTGTCTGATGTGACTCGATCAGCAGCGCTGGACCGTCAACGCGCGCACCGCTGTCCAGTTCTTCCATTCGATTCACGTTCGCGTCGTGCCATACCCCTTGCGAGAAGAAACGAACACCCCTCTCGACTCCTTTGGGGGAGAAGGGGGGCGTTCGAAGTGAGTTCTGCGCCCTTGCCCTCGCGCTATCCGCCAGTCGTCGCGGGGAAAATGGAGGGTCTTGGGCTTCCACCTCAACTGATTCCACAATCAGCCGCTTGCCTTCGAAGCCGAATCCAAACAGGCGCGCATGCGCATCGGCAAAGCCGCCCGTCATCTTATCGAGCGACGCGAAGCCGATAGGCAGCGTGGTGTCGCTGCCCTCGTACCGAATGTGCAACCGGGCAGACGAACGCGCTCCCTCCGCACCTTGCGCCTGTACATCGCATTCCGCTTCGCGCCCGAGCTCGAGGATCGTTTCCATCAGTGATGGCATCAGCAGTGTCGTAAGTTCTTGCCCAATCGCCCGCTGGCGCACGCTGCGCAACTGCGCGAGCTTCATGCCGTAGGCAGACAATACCCCTGAGAACGGATGGATGAAAATGCGGGTGATGCCCAGCGCATCGGCCACCAGACACGCATGCTGACCACCAGCCCCTCCGAAGCAGTTGAGAGTGTATTCGCGGGCATCATAACCCTTGGCAACAGAGATACGCTTGATGGCATTCGCCATGTTCTCGACGGCGATACGGATGAATCCGTCCGCCACCTCTTCCGGCGTTCGTCCATCTCCGATTTCCCGCGCCAAGCCGGCGAAGCTCTCGCGCACGCTCCACGCATCCAGTGGCAGGTCGCCGGTCGGGCCAAAGATGGACGGAAAGAGCTCCGGGCGGAGTTTTCCCACCATGACATTGGCATCGGTAACGCAAAGCGGACCGCCGCGGCGATAGCATTTCGGGCCGGGATCGGCGCCGGCCGAATCCGGGCCCGCACGAAACCGCGTGCCGTCATAGTGTAGAATTGAGCCGCCGCCTGCTGCCACTGTGTGGATAGCGATCATCGGCACGCGCAGGCGCACGCCGGCCACTTCCGTTTCGTACAACCGCTCATACGTGCCGTCGAAGCGCGATACGTCCGTTGAGGTCCCGCCCATGTCGAACCCGATGACCCGTTCGAAGCCCGCTGCCTTGGCCACTTCCGCCATGCCGACCACGCCGCCCGCAGGCCCCGAGACGATCGCGTCCTTGCCACGAAAGAAATCTGGCGCGGCCAGCCCGCCGTTCGAGGTCATGAAATAGAGCGGCGTGTCGCTTAGCGTGCGGGAGATGCGGTTCGCATAGCGCGACAGCACCGGCGAGAGATACGCGTCCGCGACGGTGGTGTCGCCGCGCGAAACGAACTTCATCAGCGGAACGGTGTCGTGGCTCGTTGAGATTTGCGCGAAGCCAAGCTCG
>DASXGS010000390.1:0-3078 GCA_036488975.1 Rhizomicrobium sp.
CGTTCGGCGCGAGCGATCGCTTCATCCACCAGCTCGCTGGGCTTAACCTTTTTTTTGGCGACCAGATCGGCAAGGCCAAGGCCGTCATATTTCGCGTACTCTTCCATGACGCGCACCCCACACCTTCGCGTGCGACCTTAGCGGCGAAGTGACACGCTGTCACCACGCGCGCATCACCAGCCGTTGTGCCTGCATTTACGCCCACCTAGTGTGGCCGCAGCAGAGATCGGACACTCCGAAAGCAACAGTCGAAATGAACAAGATTCCGGTCAGGCAGACGGTCTCTTATGCCTACAGCTTCACCTTCGGGCAGATCGGCACGATCATCGGTCTGTGTTGGCTGCCGCTAGTGGTGATAGCGGTGCTGCAATTCCTGCCCTACGCGCTCGGAGGTAATCCTCTGGCGCCTGCGGAAAACGCTACGGCTCTCGGGCGGCAGGAATTGCAAAGCCTCGCCACGTCTCTGTTGGTGCTGCTGCTCTACGCGATCATGTGCGTCCCGGTGACCCGGCAGGCACTTGGATTGAGACAGGGCGGGGCCATCGTACATTTCGCCATCGGCATGCCGGAATTCCGCGCGTTCGGCGCTCTGCTGCTCTTCTTCCTGATGACCCGGCTGATGGAATTGGGGATCTCGCTTCTCAGTTTGCTGATTGGAAGAATCGCCCAATCCGCCGGCGGCGCCCTCGCCGGATTTGTTTTGGCGTTGGGAATGCTCGCCGCAGTCGCCGCATTCGTCTACGCGATCGCGCGGCTCGGTTTCGTGCTGCTTCCGGTAACGGTTGCGGAAAACCAGGTTAGCCTCACGCGCGCCTGGATGCTCACGAAAGGCAATTTCTGGCGGATCCTGGGAGTTGCATTGGCGGTGCTCCTGCCGCTCTACCTGCTTTATATTGTTGGGCTCTCGATCATCGTTGGCCCGGATATGGCAAACTCACCTGCCGCTGCTGGCGGGGCATCGGAAGCGTTCACGGCGACGCTGCGAACCATCGGGCGGCACATGCCGGAATATCTTGGACTCACCCTGATCTTGGCACCGTTCAATATCGGGCTGAGCCTTGGCGCCGCAGCCTTTGCCTATCGCGCTCTTGTGCCGACAGCCGGTCCCATCAGGGCGACGCCGGCCGCATGAGGCAGATGTAAATGGCAGGCAGCGCCGCCATCCTCTAAGATAGCGGTCAGACTGGCAGTCGGCCTCTGGGGGAGCCGGCGACCCCGTGGAGTCAGGATGGTCGGAGAGTTGCGATTCCGCCGGGCGGCGGCCGGCGCGGCCGTCCTGCTGCTCCACATTCTCATCCTGCTCGCCCTGTTGGCGGCCTTTCAACCGCGTCTGGTCCAGCAGGTGCTGGGCGCGCGCGAAATCGTCATCACGTTGCCTGTGGCACCTGAAACCAACCGTCATCGAGAACCACCGAACATCGTGGCGCCGCCGCCGCCGCTGCTCCAGCCGGAGGCGCCGCACCCGATCACGCTGCCGCCGATACTCTCGCTGCCGGAAGCCAAGCCGGAACAGCAGCCGCAGCAGGGCGATATCCGTGCGCTCGGGCGCTACCTCTACTATTGCAGCGGTGCCTACTACGAGCGGCTCTCGCCGAAGGAGAAGGCGCACTGTCTGGAAAACAAGTTCAACGGCCAGGAAGGTCCCGCGGTGACCCTGGGGCCCGCCAAGCCATCGCCCTACGATGCGGTGATTGCCGGACGAAACGCGCCCGCGGTACCGATCGAAAAGCCATGTCCCGACGATAAGCCAACGGCCAATCTCGGCATGCCGTGCCTCAATTTCGAAGGGGCCCACGCGCCGCTGGTGGAATTCCACCACTGATCATTGTGCCGCGCGATATGATCCGGCCACAGCAGTGCTTCGTACGCACGGTGGCAACAGGGGGCGGGGCAGATGGAAACGCTACATCCCGGGCGCTACACGGTGCGGCTCGAAAGCGGGTCGTGCTGTTTCTGATCGGCATGCGCTTCAACCGCCTGCGCACACTGCCGCGCTGGCTGTGGTTCATGAAAACCATGCCCACCATGCTGAAGGAACTGGAGTCGCGACCCGACAGCGGATTGCTGTGGTATCGCAACTACATCCCGCTCCCCAACCTGATCGTGCAGCAATACTGCGAGAACGTCGACAAGACCGCCGCGCCGTCCGAGCCGACTTAGTCCGCGCGCCGGCGATTGGCGCCAAGATCGTAGGGGCCGCCCTTCTCAATGGCGCGGCGATAGGCTTGGCGCGCCTGCATGCGCGAAAGATAGTCGGCAAGGGCCGGATAGTCTTTTAGAAGCCCGCTGGCGTTCGCCGCTTCCAGCGCGAAAGTGAGCTGGATGTCGGCGCCGGTGAGATCGTCGCCTACGAAGAACTGCCGCCCCTTGATGGCCTTCTCCATATACGAAAGGTGGTTGGCGATTTCGCTGTCCACGCGCGGGCGAAGAGGTGCCGCGCCCTCGCCTAGAAATCCCAGATACATGTGCATCAAGAGCGGCAGCATGGCCGAGCCCTCGGCGTAATGCATCCATTCGATGTAGCGGACATGCTCAGGCGTGGCGGGCCTGGGGCGTAGTCGTCCGTTACCGAATTTATCGAGGATGTATTCCACGATGGCGCCGGACTCCGCGATGGTTTCGCCATCATCGGTGATGATCGGCGATTTGCCGAGCGGGTGCACGGCCTTGAGCTCCGGCGGCGCGAGCGGAATAGGGCTCATGCGCTGGTACGGCACGATCTCGTACGGCGCATTCAGCTCTTCCAGTAGCCACAGAATGCGCTGCGAGCGCGAGTTGTTGAGATGATGAACTTTCAGCATGGCGTTCCCCGACAGTTGCTGTTGCACTATTCCAGAAATTCGCGCCCCTTGAATACCGACAGCAGCCGCACGTTCTGCGCCTGCAACGCTTCGGCCGCGCCTTCTTCGCGGTCGATCAGCACCAGTCCCGCGTTAACCTGCGCGCCGATCGCGCGTGCCGCATCCACGGCCTTGAGAATGGAGCCGCCGCTGGTCGCGACATCGTCGATCACCATCACGTTCAAGTTCGCCAGAGTCTCGTTCGATGCCAATCCTTCGATCATGTCCATCGTGCCGT
>DASXGS010000435.1:0-2165 GCA_036488975.1 Rhizomicrobium sp.
GGCTGCTTGAAGGTGCCGAGGTCGACGAAATCGCCGTTGATATCGAACCCGGTTTCTTCCTTGAACTCGCGGCGCGCGGCTATCAGCGGATCTTCGTTCGGTTCGATGATCCCCTTGGGAATCGTCCAGGCGCCGGCGTCCTTGTTCTTCCAGAAAGGCCCGCCGGGATGCACGAGGAAAAACTCGAACGCGTTGCCGTTGCGGCGCCAGAGCAGCAGGCCGGCGCTGCGCTTCATGCCGCAAGGGCGGCGGGATAGTGCGTCTCCAGATGTCGTGCGCAGGCTTCAATGGCGTCCACGAAGCCCTGCACCAGTTGCCCCTGTTTCGCTCTTTGCGCAAAAGCCGACACGATGCCGTTCCACGCCTCCTCACCGACGCGCGCATGCAGATCGCGCGAGGCGATGATCTCGACATAGCGCTCGCCGAGCGAAGCGAAGAACACAATCCCGTCCTTGTGGTCCTGCGCTGCCAGGATCCCGGCAGCGAATTCGCGGTGCGCCATGGTGCGCGCGCGCATTACCCGGATTGGCTTCGGCACCAGCGCGAGCTTGATCGGCTGCCAGTCGCACACGATCGCGGTCAGCCCGAAGGCGGCCGCTTCGATCAGGAAGCCGATGCGCAATCCGATGTCCTGCCAGAAGAATGCGAGCGCACCGCCCACCGCCAGCGCCAGCGCACCGGCAAAGGCGAGAGGATAGAGGCCGTAGCGGTCGCTCACCGGAGCAATCATCAGGGCAAAGCGCGCGTCGGTGCGGGACTGCGCGGCATGGAGCGCGGCGTGAATTCGCGTGCTGTCGTCATGCGAAAGTTTCAGCATCACCAACTCCCTGAAGCGCCGCCGCCACCGAAGGAGCCACCGCCGCCGGAAAATCCACCGCCTCCGAAACCGCCGCCACCGCCGAAACTACCACCGCTCCAGCCGCCGCCCCAGTTGCCCCGACGTCCTACGCCGCCCAGGAAGAACAACGGCCAGAAGAAGCGCCCGAAAATGATCCAGATAAGGATGACCGCAAGGATCACCCACGGCACGCCGCCTTTTTCATGATGCTCCGGCGGAGGCGGCGCGGGCTCCTTGCTCAGGTCGACAGCATTGCCGCCGAGCAACCGCACGATTTCCACCGTGCCCTGTTCCACGCCGGCGTCGTAATTGCCGGCACGGAACTGTGGCAGGATGGCGTTCTCGATGATGACCCGGCTGGCAGCGTCTGTCAGATCCCCTTCGAGGCCATAACCCACCTCGATCCGCACCTTGTGCTCGCTCGGCACCACGATGAGGATTGCGCCGTTGTTCTTGCCTTTCTGACCGATGCCCCAGGCGCGCCCGAGCTGATAACCGTAGGTAGCGATATCCTGCCCCTGCAGCGATTTCAGCGTGGCGACCACGATCTGATCGCCGGTCTTCTGCTCGAGCTGCGCGAGAATTCCGGTCAGCCGAGCTTGCGTGTCCTGCGACAGGATGCCGGCGTCGTCCACCACGCGGCCGGTGAGCGGCGGAAAGGTGAGTGCCGCCGCCCAGGCCACACACGTGAACAGCAGCGCGGCGAGCGCCGCAGCTACTGCCCCCGAACGCGCCATCCTCCGTTGCATCAGAACTGCACGTGCGGAGCGGTTTGCGCCGGTTCGGCAGCGGTGAAGGTCTGCTTCACCTTGGCGTCGGGATAGAAGATCGCGGCGATCCAGCGCTGCGGAATGGTGCGGAGGGTGGTGTTATAGGTCTGCACCGAGTCGATGTAGTCCTTGCGCGCCACTGCGATGCGATTTTCAGTGCCTTCCAGCTGCGACTGCAGCGCGAGGAAAGTCTGGTTGGATTTCAGATCGGGGTACCGCTCTACCACCACCATCAGCCGGCCAAGCGCCTGGGTCAGCTGGTTTTGGCTCTGCTCGAATTTCTGGAAGGCGCCCGGATTGGAAGTGACATCCGGCGGCAGATTCATCGTGGTTTGCGTGGCATGGGCGCGGGCTTCTGTTACCTGAACGAGGACGGATTTCTCCTGTGCGGCGTAGCCCTTCACCGTGGCGACCAAATTGGGCACCAGATCGGAGCGACGCTGATACTCGTTCTGCACCTGGCTCCAGGCGGCCTTCACCTGCTCATCCTGCCGCGGCACGGTGTTGATGCCGCAGCCCGAAAGCCCCGCGGCAACCGCCAGCGCCGCGCCCAGCCC
>DASXGS010000465.1:0-8970 GCA_036488975.1 Rhizomicrobium sp.
GCCTTCTGGGCCGGCGCGTATTTCGTTGATGACGGTTATGGCAAATCGGATGACGAGACGCTGGGCGGCGAATGCGAGGTGAAAGATCCGCGTGGAACCCTGCCCGCCGACCTTCCGCCGCATCTGGGGTTTCGCGTTCCCGGCGGCGCAACCGTGGGCATGAGCGAACTTATCCGCCCGAAAAGCGGCATGATCCTGATGCACCCGGGTTGGGTATCGCGCGGTGAGCGGCCGTTCAGCGCGCCTGGTCCGCGCATCGTCATCGAATTCGAACTCTCGCTACCCTGAGCGGCTACTGAATACCCTTCACCAGCGTCACCGTGTTCTTCCCAACGGTCCAAGTGTCACCGACACCATGGGAGACCACGGGTTGACAAACCGGATTGGTGACGGTTGGCGGCGGCGGATTGTAAGTTAGGCACACCGTGCCGGCGCTCACCGCCCAGGTGCCCTTCAGGCCAAAGTCCACATCCACGACCTTTCCTGTGAAGGTGTGGTCCGGCTTGTAGTACATGTGCACCTCGTGGCCGCTTTCGGTATGCGTCACGATCGTGTTGCCGAAGCGCGACGCCATGACGTCATCTTGCGCCAGGGCCAATGATGGTCCTGCGATCAAGCCGGCCACGGCAAATTTCATTCGCATCGCTGTCTCCCTCAAATCGCTATGCATTGTAGTTGAGTCGCAGGCCGGGTTGCGGCCAATCTGTTGCCATCAGCTTACCGGTGCCAGACGCGGTGATGTAAGCGGTACGCATTCCTTTCCCGCCCCAGCAGATATTGGTGACCAGCGGATCGGGCAGCGGCGAGTGCTTTACCCGCTTGGTACCAGGCCAGAACGTGGTGATTCCGCCGGCAAGAATGGTGGCGACGCACACCCCGCCATCGGCCTGCACGCCCAGCGAATCGAAATAGCCAAGTCCAGGGAATGCGCCCACGAATACGCCTGGGGTGAAGCCTTCCACCTTCGCGGGCTTGCCAGGTTTCACCAATGGCAATGACCAGAGCCGCCCGGTAAATGTTTCGGCGTAGTACACCGTGTTGCCATCGGGCGAGAGGCCGACACCGTTTGGCGTGATCAACTCGCGCAATACCTGCGTGATCTTCGAGCCGTCCGCCTTCGCATAATAGAGCGCGCCATGTGTGCGAAGACTTGCCGTCGTGCGGCCATAGTCCGTGAACCAGAAACCGCCCTGCGCATCGAACACGATGTCGTTAGGCCCAATCAGCCGTTCGCCCTCGCAGGAATCGTACAGCACATCGACCTTGCCGGTCGAAATGTCGACGCGCTCAATTCGCCCCCCGGCATGATCTTCCGGCGCATGGCCCGGGATCATAAGACCTTGCCGCTTCGTGTAGGTGAAACTGCCGCCATTGTTGCAGACGTAGAGGGCACCATCGGGCCCGATGGCAAGCCCGTTGGGGCCACCGCCGGGCTTCGCGAGGGTTTGCGTCTTGCCATCCGGCTTCACGCGCGTGAGGCGCCCCGCCGCGATCTCGACAACGATCACAGACCCGTCATCCATCGCCACGGGGCCTTCCGGAAATCTCAAGCCCGTAACGATCTCGCGAATTTGCATGCGTGTTCCTCCCTCAAAGCAATTGCTTTTGCCGACTAAGGGAGCAGCGTGCGCGAGTTCGCGCAAGCGGGAGGGGTAACGATGAAGGGTTTTTCTCTGGCAGTGGCGCTTTGGGGCGTTATCCCGATTGCGTGTGCCCATGCCACTACCCTTCCGCCGCCCTCTTCGATGCCCTGCCGTGAACAGCCGCGAGGTCGGGCGCTCGATTTCTGGGTGGGCGAGTGGCGCGTGGTGAATGCGGCGGACGGATCGCCCGCAGGCGAAAATCGTATCGCGCGGCTGCTCGATGGCTGCGCCGTTACCGAAACCTGGCACGGCGTGGACAAGGGCGATGACGGGATGAGCCTGTTCACCTACGACGCCCGTCGCCACACTTGGGATCAGGTGTGGGTGACGCAGGACACCTCGCGCCCAGGCGGCCTCAAGCACAAATCGATGACCGGCATTCTGTATGCGAACGCGGTACGTTTTCAGGGTGAGATCGCGACACCCAAAGGGCCACTGCTCGACCGCACCACGCTGACGCCGTGGCGCGACGGTCGCGTGCGCCAGACCATCGAATGGTCCAGGGGTAGCGGGAAAACATGGAAGGCGGTGTTCGATGCGTTCTACATCCGCAAGGGCGCATCCAACGCGAGCATGGGACGGGCGGGTGACCCGCACTGACATTGACACTCTCTAGCGGCGTTCGAGAGTCACGAAACTGAACGGATGATCGCCGCCATCGCCCTGGTGACGTTCACGCGCAGTTTCTTTCCACTCGACGGGATCGAGCGCGGGCATGAAGGTGTCGCCGTCGATGTCACCGTGCACCTCCGTGACATGAATGCTGTGCGCGTGCGGGAGCGCGAGTTTGTAAATCTCCGCGCCGCCGATCACGGCAATTTCTTCGGGTGATTCCACTTCCGCGCGCGCCAGCGCCTCCTCGAATGAATACACGACCACGGCGCCGTCCGCCACAAACGCGCGATCACGCGTGATAACGATATTGGTGCGGCCGGAGAGCGGCTTTTTCGGCAGGCTCTCCCACGTCTTGCGGCCCATGATGCAGGGCTTTCCCATGGTGACACGCCGAAAGTGCTGCATGTCGGCGGGGATACGCCATGGCACAGCGCCGTTCCTGCCGACTACGCCGTTCGTCGACCGCGCCACGACCAGCGCAACGATTGCCATTACCGCTGCGCCAGTGACGCGAGCGCGTCGCCATCGATGCGAAACGTCGTCCAGTCAGAAAGCGGTTTGGCCCCCAACGATTTGTAGAAGGCGATGGAAGGCTCGTTCCAGTTGAGCACCGACCATTCGAAGCGCCCGCAACCTTCGCGCATCGCGCGCTGCGCCAAATGCACCAGAAGCGCCTTGCCAATGCCGCGCCCGCGAAATTCCGGCCGCACGAACAGATCTTCAAGATAGATGCCGTGCTTCGCCCGGAACGTCGAAAAATTGTAAAACCACAGCGCAAAACCCGCAGCGGCACCGTCGGACTCGGCTATCTCGCAGAACACGCGTGGCGACGGCGCAAAGAGAGCCGCGGAGATATTCTCTTCGGTCGCCTGGCACTCATGCAGCAGCCGCTCGTACTCGGCAAGTTCGCGGATGAAGGTACAGACCAGCGCCTCGTCGCCCTGTTTTGCGGGTCGAATTGTGATATGCGAATCCCTTGGCGACATCTGTCCTGGATCTTACGGAACGATCTTGCTTTAAGACAGTTTTACGGGCAGGGCCACAGGGAGCATCGCCATGAAACATCCTCTTCTTGCCGGAATTGCGCTCGCCGGTTTGCTGGCGCTGCCGGCCGCAGCCGCAGATCATCATAATGGCGGCGGTAGCCACGGTGGTGCCCATGTGGGCGGCGGTCACGCCAGTGGCGCCCACAGGAGTGGCGGCCACATGGGTGGGGGGGCCCATTTCAGCAGCGGACATGCGCGCGGCGGCCGGGGCCATTTCAGGGCGCATACTCACTATGGAGTGGGTGCCTCCCATCATCACGCCAGCCATCATCTTACCCATGCGACGCGCCATGCCATCCACCACGCCGCACACCATGCCGTGCATCACGAAATGCGCCACGCCGCACGTCATGCCGCTGCCGCGCATCAGGACCGCTTCCACAATGTACGGCGTGCGGTGCATGCCTCCCGTCGCTTCCATGCCGGTGTCTATCGCCGGCCGAATGGCTGGTACGCGCGCCATTGGGCGATCGGCGAACGGCTGCCGCGCGGGTGGTTCGCGCGCGACTATTGGATCAGCGATTGGGCCGTCTACGGCCTGTGGGCGCCGATCGATGGGCTGATCTGGGTGCGCGTCGGCCCGGATGCGATGCTGGTCGATCCGGTTACGGGCGCCATTGTTGCCGTGGACTACGCGCTGTTCTGGTGATCACACGCCCGTGAAATATCGCGAGCCGATACGATATGCGGCGCGGCTCGCGACAAACCGATACAGAAAATCTACAGTTGCCGCGAAACGCACTGTCCGGCATAAACATTTCCATTCTGTAATTCGAAATTTGGAGGCCAAAATGAATCGGATAGCCATACCCGCATTTACAGCAAGTCTGATGCTGTTGTCCGCCGGTGCCGTGCATGCCGCCGATAACGTCCACTCCAACGCCACGAGAGTCGCCGACAACCACACGGACAAACGCGTGGTGGTGAAGGAAAAGCGGAACGGCACCGAAGTCCGACGAACCACCACCGAACGTCCGAACGGAACCGAGATCCAGCGCAGGGTCATCGAACGGCCGAACGGAAACACGATGAGCAACACGGTTCGCGAGCGTCCCAATGGCACCACGATGAGCCGCACGGTTCGGGAGCGGCCGAACGGAAATGTTCGCGTGACGCAGAAAGTCATCCGGCCGGTGCACCGCTATCGGGCGCGTCGTGCGTGGGTTGCGCCGCGCGGCTTCGTGTTCCGCCATTTCCGGCTGGGCGAGCGCATCCCCACGGTGCTGCTTGCGGCTAATTACTTCCTGATGGACTACAGCATGTACGGATTGCCGCCGGCACCCTACGGATACGTGTGGGTGCGGGTGGGTTCGGACGCAGTGCTGGTTGATCGCTATACCGGCCAGGTGGTGCAGGTCGCGTACGACATCTTCTATTGATCTTGTCCTCGGCGGAGAGACAGCCCCCGGGGAGCGCTCTCGCCGGGGGCTTTCTTATACCGCCACCTCGGCGCGGATGTGCGGGTGCGCGCGATAGTTTTCCAGCCGGAAATCCTCGTAACGGAACGCAAAGATGTCTTTCACATCCGGATTGATATGCATGAGCGGCAGCGGATAGGGCTTGCGCGCGAGTTGCTCGCGCGCCTGCTCGATGTGATTTAGATAAAGATGGGCATCGCCAAACGTGTGGATGAAATCGCCCGGCTCCAGATCGGTGACCTGCGCCACCATCATGGTGAGTAACGCATAAGATGCGATGTTGAACGGCACGCCAAGAAAGATGTCGGCCGAACGCTGGTATAACTGACAGCTCAATCGTCCCTCGGCGACGTAGAACTGGAACAGGCAATGACACGGCGGCAACGCCATCTTCGGGACGTCCGCCGGATTCCACGCCGTCACGATCAGCCGTCGCGAATCCGGATTGCGTTTGATATCGGCGACGACGTTGGCGATCTGGTCGATCGTGCCGGCATTCGGCGCCGGCCAGGAGCGCCACTGGTGGCCATAAACGGGACCCAGCTCGCCGTTCGGGTCCGCCCATTCGTCCCAGATTCCGACGCCGTGCTCCTGCAGCCAGCGGACGTTGGTGTCGCCGCGCAGGAACCACAGCAGCTCATAAATAATCGCCTTGGTGAACAGCTTCTTCGTGGTAACCAGCGGAAATCCCTCCGCCAGATCGAATCGCATCTGATGCCCGAAAATCGACCGGGTGCCGGTACCGGTTCGATCGTGCTTTTTCACACCGGTCTCGAGCACACGCTCCATCAAGTCCAGATACTGGCGCATCGGCTGTTATATAGTCCGATTCCGTCCTGCCTTTCAGCCTGATCATCTCTCAAACTGTGGGCGTTTCCCGCGCGGGCATTCGAAAGTCCAATTGTCAGCACCGCAGAAATCCAACAAAAGGGACCGGCAAGACCGGCAACGAACGATCATTCAAAGGCTTGCCCTTCACAGGGTGTCTTATCCGGTCGAAAATGAGCAGCGGATACGAAGGTGAATAGTCTGAACCGGTTTTTCACTGTGCTGGACGGAATGGCCGCCTCGCTTGGCCTGGGCAATGTGCGGCTGGATGCCGACGCCCTGATTGCCGCGGCTCTGAGGCGGGCGGGTCGCTCCGAATTCTCTGACACCTCCTTTGTTCCGGCGCTGCGCCTGCTGCTCGATGCCTACGAACGCGAAGCCTCGCTCAATGTCTTTGGCCGCCACGCCGCGAAATGGGATGCCCTACGCTGCCTTTCCAACCTCCTTCGCTTCGAAGTGGAAGAAGAAAAAGACGGAGCTATTCTGCGCGCACCCATCGAGCGCCCCGTCTTCATCACCGGATTCCCGCGCAGCGGGACGACATTGCTGCATTCCCTGCTCGCCGAAGACCCGTCGTTGATGATTCCGCGGGTGTGGCAGACCATCGCTCCCTACCCCGCCCACGGCCGTGACACACGGGAGCAATCCGTGGATCGGCAGCTGCGCATATTCCAGCGGCTTGCGCCGGAAATGGTTTCGTTGCACCCAATGGCCGCCAACTCGCCGCAGGAATGCACGGAGATCACAGCCCAGGTGTTCCAGAGCGTGCGCTACGAGGCGACGCATCGCGTGCCCGCGTACCAATCGTGGCTGGATGCGCATGGACATACCGATGCCTACCGCTTTCACAAACGGTTCCTGCAACATCTACAGCATCAGAAGTGTGGCGAGCTGTGGGTGCTCAAATGCCCCGATCATCTGCACGCGCTGAACGCCATCGATGTCGTGTACCCAGATGCCCGCATGATTTTCGTGCATCGCGATCCGCTGCGGGTGATCGCCTCGGCCGCCAAACTCACCGAAGTGCTGCGACGCCCCTTCACGCGAAAGATCGACAAACCCGAGATCGGCCGACAGGTTGTGGGCCGGGTGGTGGAAAGCGCAGACGCCATGGTGGCACGCGCAAAGGCCAGCTCGGCCGAACGTGTATTCCATCTGCACCATGCCGTATTCGCAGCGGACCCCGTCGGCACGATGGAATCGGTATACCGGTACTTCGGGGTTCCGCTCGCGCCGGACGTTCGCCAGGGCATACGCGCACATCTTGCCCGGGCCGGCAGCACCGACAATCGGTACAGCTTCGAGGAATTCGGGATCGATACCGCCGAGCTCTGCACAAGATTCGAGCCCTACATGAACCAGTTCGGCGTCAAGCGCGAATGCGCTGCGTGGGAAGACGCGCGCGCGCGAATCGCCGCATGAAGTTGCTTGGAATTCTGGCATTCCTCGCCGGAATCGTGCTCGCAGGATTTCTCGTGTTCCGCGCCGGGTTTGCCCCGGTTGCCCATGCGCTCGCAACGCTAGGCCTCACCGGGCTTGTCGCCATCGTTGCTGCCCACATTCCGATCATCGTCTTGCTTGGCGCGGCCTGGTGGACGATCGGGCGTGGCGCAGGCAACCGGCCGCTCCTGCCATTCATCTGGGCACGCGGCGTGCGCGATGCGGCAGCCGAGGCTCTGCCGTTTTCACAGGTCGGCGGCTACGTCATTGGGGGACGCGCGCTGTCGCTGGCGGGGGTCGATGCCACCGCCGTCGGTCTCTCAACCTTCCTCGATCTCGTGCTCGAGTTCGCAGCGAAAATTCCCTACGTGCTGCTTGGTCTTGCCCTGCTGGAGGTGATGCAGCCCAGCGACGGCACTGCTGTCGCGATCGTTGCCATTCTTGCCTGCGCCGCCGCGGCGGCGATTGCACTGCGGAGCAGGCCGGATGGTAGCGCGAATCGCCTGCTGGAACGCATGATGGCCCGGTGGCCGCAGCTCGCCGCCTCCCGGCAGAAGCTACTCTCGACGTTGCGCGAAATGCTCTCGCGGCCTGCGGCCCTGAGCGCGAGCACCGGCCTGCATTTTCTCTGCTGGCTGTTGGGTGCGGGTGAAACATGGCTGATCTTCCATTTCATGCGTGCGCCGATTTCGATCGAGGCGGCTTTGATCATCGACAGCCTGGTCGGAGCCATCCGGGCCCTCTCATTCTTCGTGCCCGGCGCCATCGGTGTGCAGGAGGGCGGATACGTGCTGCTGTGTGGACTGTTCGGACTTGATCCCGGCGCCGCGCTGGCGTTCTCCTTCGCGCGGCGGGCGCGCGACATCCTGATCGCCGCGCCGGTTCTGGTCTCCTGGCAAATCATCGAGGGGCAGGGCCTGCTGCCCAGCCGTTCCAAGTCGTAAGCGCGGCGCTATCCGCCCATGCCGGCGAGCTTGCGTCCGCGCGCCGCTAGATAATCGTAGAGCGCGTCCAGTTCAGCATCGGAGAGATGACTGATGCGAACACGCGCTACCGCCGACATCATGGGAAGCTCGCGATTTCCGGCGGCCTTGCCGGTGCGCATGAACTTTACGAAATCGGCCCGGTCATACGAAGCCACGATGCTGAGGTTCGGCGGCGTAAGCGGGCCGCCGCCTTGTCCCTGAAGCGAAGTGCCGTGGCATTCGCCGCATGCCGTCATCGCCATCTCGCGAGCCCGCACATACCGCGGGCCAAGATCGAGCGCGGGCTTCTGCAGAGGAAACCACGCCTGCACAGTTTTCTTAGTGCCCTGCAGAACGTCCCAGCGCGCCCCTAGGCCGTAGCTGGGCTCCGGAATGTCGGGCCCCAGGGGCTTAAGCGAGCGGATGTACGAGATGATCGCCGCGGCATCGCTGTCCGGCATGTACTGAAACGAATCCGACGGCATGCTTTCCGGCAGGCTCGTGCCATCGGGGCGCAGGCCTCTTCGAATGGCGTGGTCGAAATCGACATCTGAGAGGCTGGACGCCAATCGCGTCAGGTTGCGCGACGACATGCCGAAATCGGCAATGTAGGTGCCCTGCAGATTAGGGCGATGGCAGTCGGCGCATCCGTAGGGCCGAACCAGATGCTTGCCGAGCGCGATCGCCCTTGGATCGGTCGACGCATGTACATGTGAAGGCGGCAGCGGATAGCGCCGGCTGATGATCTGCTCAGACGCGGCATAAACGTAGGCGACGGCCACAAGCGCCAGCAGGGCGACCCCGCCCAGCGCGATACTCGCCCATTTCCAGACTCGGCGCATGATCCCCGGCTTCAAATCTTAATCCCGAGCGTCTATATATACCCTGTTCGGGTTCGCCCGGACTATGACGATAAACGGCTGCGTAATAAGCGGACTGGACCCGGGGGCGGTACCCGGCGTCTCCACCACTTTCCTCCCTCACGGGAGGCTTTGGGGACGAAACAGGATCGACA
>DASXGS010000013.1:0-3375 GCA_036488975.1 Rhizomicrobium sp.
CTATGACGTGCTAGAGCTGCGGCGCTAGTCTGGGGGCGCATGCGCCTCAACCAGGTTACCGTTCCCGCGCTGGATCTGGAGCGCTCGATCGCGTTCTATCAAGCCCTCGGGCTCACGCTCATCGTCAAGAATTCGCACTATGCGAGATTCGAGGTGGGCGACGGCACCGACACGTTCTCATTGCATCTGACAGATGATGCGAGCGGCGCCGCGAATGGCCCGCACATCTATTTCGAATGCAAGGATCTGGATGCGCGCGTCGCCGCGTTGAAAGCAAACGGCATCTGGTTCGATTCCGATCCGGTGGATCAAAGCTGGCTCTGGCGCGAAGCGTGGCTTACCGATCCGGCCGGGGTGAAGCTGTGTCTCTATTGGGCGGGCGAGATGCGGCGATTCCCGCCATGGCGGCTGTCTGGCTGATGGCCGGGTATTCCGGAACGCCGTTCGTCAAGAAGCTCGGCATCAAGCCCGGCACGACGGTGCTGACGATCGGCGCACCGTCTGACTATCGCGCCTGGCTGGGCGATGTGCCGGAAGGTGTGAGATTCGTGACCAGGTCGCCAAAGGCTGGCGCAGACATCGTGCACCTGTTCGTCACGTCCATCGCCGAATTGGATGAACAGCTGGCGCGCACCCGCGTGGCAATGCGTGCAGATGGCGCTCTGTGGGTGTCCTGGTACAAGAAATCCGCAAAGATTGCGACCGATGTCACCGAAGACGCCATCCGTAGCCGGGCGTTGAAAACCGATCTCGTGGATGTGAAGGTCTGCGCGGTGACGGATGTATGGTCCGGCCTCAAGCTCGTCGTGCGAAAGCACCTGCGTTAGCGCAGCGGCCGCGCGATCTCGGATTTCAGTTCATCGAGCATTTTCTGCTCCGCCGGATCGAGCCTGCCGTCGGCGCCGACCACCGCTGCAGCTGCCGCGAAAAGAAGGGCGATGTCCTCGGCGCTATCGCGCTCGAGCAGCGCGAGGGCCGGGTCGAGCTGCATCAGCGACGGCCGGAATTCGGCAACATGTTGGGCGAAGGCGACGCGCTCGGCATCGCTCACCGATATTCCACGCCGCTCCGCGATCGACAGGCAATACACCACAATCGCCTCCCGCTCCGATTGTGCACACTCGCGATCCACGCCCGAAAGGAGCGCCAGCGGAATCAGATGGTGGGCCGCGCATCCGCGCAGCGGCGCGATGATCTCTGGAAATTCATCCGGGATGGACGATGGGCTGGCGTCAGGGTCGTGGCACGCACGCACGAATTCGCCGAAACGCCCGACCAGCACGCCCAAACTCATGGGATATCCCGAAATAACTCGTGAAGACGCTATTTATTTTCGGTGACAAATTCATGTCACGCGCGGGCGCGGGCGGCTTTGGCAAAGCGTTCGAACAGGTAGTGCGAATCCATCGGACCGGGTGAAGCTTCCGGGTGGTACTGGACGGAAAACACGTCCTTGCCTTCGAGTCGTAGCCCGCAATTGGTGCCGTCGAACAGCGACACGTGGGTCTGTTTCACCGACTTCGGCAATGTCTCCGCATCCACCGTGAAGCCATGATTCATCGACACGATTTCCACCTTGCCGGTTTCGAGGTCCTTCACCGGATGATTGGCGCCGTGATGGCCTTGCGCCATCTTGCGGGTGGCGCCGCCGAGCGCGAGGCCCAGCATCTGGTGGCCCAGGCAGATGCCGAACACCGGCACCTTCGACTCTACAAGGGCGCGGATGGTGGGAATGGCATATTCGCCCGTGGCCGCGGGATCGCCGGGCCCATTGGACAGCAGCACACCGTCGGGTGAATGCCGCATCACGTCGTCATAAGTGGCATGGCACGGCAGCACGATGATGTCCGCGCCATGGCCGGCAAGCTGGCGCAGGATGTTCCGCTTCACGCCGTAGTCCAGCACCACCGCACGCCAGCTTGGCGTCTCTTCCAGTGCGTAGCCTTCGCTCCACGCCCATGGCATCTCGCGCCAGCTGTACATTTGGCGGCAGCTAACATCCTTGGCGAGATCGAGGCCGACCAGACCCGGAAAGGCGCGCGCCTTCTCCACCAGCGCGTTTTGGTCGAATTCGCCGCGTGCGCTGTGTGCCACCACCCCATGCGGCATGCCTTGCTCGCGAATGCGATTGGTGAGCGCGCGCGTATCGATGCCGGCGATGCCGGGAATGTTGTGCAGGGCGAGCCAGCGGTCGAGCGCGGCCAGCGCGCGGTAATTGGACGGATGCTCCGCATCGGCGCGTACCACCACGCCGCGCACCACCGGTGAAAGCGACTCGATGTCTTCCGAATTGGTACCGACGATCCCGATATGCGGGAAGGTGAAGGCGACAATCTGGCCGGCGTAGGAAGGATCCGTGAGGATCTCCTGATAACCGGTCATCGCGGTGTTGAAGCAGACTTCGCCGACCGCAGCGGCTTCCGCGCCGAAGCCGGTTCCTTCGAAACACGTTCCGTCCGCCAGCACGAGGCGGGCAGTCGCGCGCGAAAATCTCACCGCCGGAGGTGCGGCGGTGGCGAAAGTCGTGTCGGTCATGGAGGCCTCGGATTTTGCGGAAAATAGGTACGTGACCCTTAGCGGTCAAGCGATTATCGTCGTGTCAAAGGACGCACCGTGAAAGCGCTTGCAGGGGCAATATCGTTGATTTTTCTGGGTTCGCCAGCTGTCGCTTCCTATCCGACGCCCACCAAAACAGGCGATCCGATTGGCAGTGTCACGATGAACGCAGACGGATCGCTTGTGATGGATTTAAGCTCTGTGCAGTGCGATGGCATGATTGCTGAGGGGCGAATAAACGTCCGACCGGCCGATTCGAACTATCAAGAGATTCTCAATCACGTTGGCGGTCTCAAGCCATCCGAAACGAAGGTCGTTTTGGCATGGCCAACACCGGCTTGCGCTTCGAAGTAGCGATCCGCCAAGGTTTTCTGGTTTGGGAGAATGAACATGGCCTTGCGCGAGCAGTTCAACGAGCAGCTGAAGGCGGCCATGCGCGCCAAGGACCAGAAGCGCGTGTCGACCTTGCGTATGATAAACGCTGCGCTCAAGGACAGGGATATTGCCGCGCGCACGGAAACCAGCCGCGAAGGGGTGCCGGACGAAGACGTGCTGTCGCTGCTCGCCAAGATGATTAAGCAGCGCGAGGAATCTGCCGCCGCGTTCGAAGGCGGCGGCCGGCCGGAACTGGCGCAGGGCGAGCGCGACGAAATCGCCATCATCCGCGAGTTCATGCCGAAGCAAATGTCGGACGAGGAATCGCGCGCCGCGGCGCAGGGGGTCATCGCCGAACTCGGCGCTTCGTCCATGAAGGAGATGGGCAAGGTGATGGCGGCACTGAAGGAGCGCTATGCCGGACAGATGGACTTCTCCAGGGCC
>DASXGS010000036.1:0-4387 GCA_036488975.1 Rhizomicrobium sp.
GCGTGTCGCTGTCGGAATACATTTCACCGCTGGTCGGCCGGCTGGTGCTGGCGTGGTACTTCGCCGGCCAGGCGTGGCTGTTCGGCCACCGCTGGGACGCCAGCATCGCCGATCTGGCCGCGCGGCATGTTCCGGTGCCGGCGCTGGTGCTGGTTCTCGCGCTGACCGTGATGGTCCTCGGCGCGCTCGCGCTGGTCCTCGGCTACCAGGCACGGCATGGGGCGGTGCTGCTGTTCGCATTCGTGCTCATCGCGTCGGTGGCGCTGCACGATTTCTGGATCATGCCGGAGGGTGCACCGCGAGACGCCGAGTTCGCGATCTTCGCGCGCAACATGGCGATTGCCGGCGGGCTGCTGATGATTGTCGGACTGGGGCCGGGCCGCTTCGCGATCGACAATCGCGGCGGGCGAGGGCACTAGGCTTACCAGCCGCCTCCGCCGCCGCCCCCACCCCCGCCGCCGGACGATCCGCCGCCACCGCTGCCGGAGCTGGAGCCGGGCGCTGTCGCCGCGGACGCCGCGGCGCTCGCCATGGAGGCGCCAAGTCCGGCTGCGAAGCCCGCGCTGCTAAAGCCACCGTAGGAGCCACCGGAATACCAGATGGGTGTGTAGCCGCCCTGCCCGGGCTCGTTGCCGGCAGCCGCAGCTTCCGCCTCGAATCGTTTGCTCCAGCTGTTCTCGCAATCGAGCGCGATGGCGTAGGGCAGGAATCTCTCGAACACCTCCGGCGTGACCTTCGGCGGGTTCAACATTTCGAGCCTGTCTTTCTCGGCGGTGTCGAGAAAGATGCGGAAGCCGTCGATCTGGTCGCGAATCTTGGCGCCCAGCAGCGTCGGCGCCTTGAGCAGGTGATAGAAGACGTAGGCCGCCGCGCCGCCGATAATGAGCGCGGCACTCGATTCCCACGAGATCAGGTGGCCGAACTCAAACAGCGCGAACACAAGGCCGCCGAGGAAGGGGAGGGCGAATGCGCTCATAAACACTGCCTGGATGAAGTTAAGGATGCGCGAGCCCGGCCCGCCAAACACGTCGCTCCAAGCATCTGCCGCGCGATGGAGCAGGAACGCCGTGCCGATCGACCATCCGGAAAGCCAAATCATCAGGAATCCGGCAGGACCCGGATCGTCGCATAGCAACGCGGCCGCAATCGCCGTGACGGCGAGGATCGCAAGACCACCGACAAACCAGTGCCGATTGGTGACGAAGTAGGCACGCTCGTATTCGTTCTTCAGCGTGGTCTTGAGTGCCGAGATGGCGCCGGAGACGGCGGTGTGGTTCGTCTGTTTGAGTTCGATCTCAGTGTCGCCATCCGAGAACAGGCGCGCGCCCATCGCGTTCTCGCCGTTGTCCAGCCCCACATCGCGCCCGCTTTTGCCGGTGCGCGTCAGCGTGTAGGTGCTGCCGTCCTGCCTGATCTTCATGTAGCCCTTCACCGCCATGTCGACGAGCGCCGCGGCAAAGGCTTTGCGGTCGTATGCCATGCAGTGCACGAAGCGCACCGCGGCGGGAGAGAAATCCTTTGGCGGCGCGAACAACGGAATAACGGTGCCGCGCCGCGGATCGCGGCCATATTCGAACCAGGTCACGCCAAAATAGATGAGCAGAATGAGGACGCCCGCAATCGCCACCACGGCACTCGCATTGTCGCGGATGAATTGCGCCCGCCGCTCGGCGGGGGAGGGCGGCAGCACGGCGCCTTTGGCGAAGCCCACCGCAACCGTCAGCCCTTCGTGGGTGCCGAGGAGCCGCGTTGTCCAACAGTGCAGTGTGCGACCACTCCATTGCCTGCAGATGGCGGCATTTTCGCGCGAACCGGCGACCCCCGTATACGAGGCGTACTGGGTAATGCGTGCGCCGATCGGCAGGTTGATGGTGGCTTCCGCGTGTTCGATCCAGAACGCCCAGAAATTTCCGGTTACGTTCCAGTAAAGCTCGTCGTAGTTATCGTAAAACCCGATCTGCCGATCGGTGGCGTAAGTGATGGCGTAGGTGTGCGGACCTGGCGATACATAGGAATCCGCGCTGCCGATCTTGATACGTTGTCCACTATCGATGGAAGAGACATCATAACGTTCGTCGTGGCCGTCGCGGGTGACGTGCAGCACGTCGAAGCCGACATGCACGCGCCGGCCGAACTTGTCGGTGTAGGTGGTCGGGAAATCGCGATAGATGCCGTGCCGGATCTGATCTCCTTCCGAAACCACGGAGATGGTTTCGGTCACGGTCAGCGCGCCGTTTCGCGCAACATCGATATTGCTGCTGTAATTGGTGATGCGTTCTGCGGCGGCGGCCGGTCTAAAGACGAACGCGAGAAACGCCGCGGCGAAAACGGCGCGGGCCATCATGTCTGGAACGACACCTTTGGCACCACCCGGTCCGTTTCGTCGGCCTGGAAGAACGGCGCAGGTGCAAACGCGCCCCAGTTCGCCACGAGATTGGAGGGAAACTGCTGAATCATCACGTTATAGTCGCGCACCGTGCCGTTATAGTAGCGCCGCGCCAATTGGATCTGGTCTTCCACCTCGGCCAGATCCTTCTGCAGCGACTGGAAGTTCTCGCTGGCGCGCAATTGCGGATAGGCTTCGGCCACTGCGAGCACGCGGCCAATGGCGGCGGTGATCGCCTGTTCGGTCTGCGCGCGTTGCGCGATATCGGTTTGTGCTTGCCCCTCGCTACGAAGTTTTGCGAGTTCATCGAAGGTGCCGCGCTCGTGACTGGCGTAGCCCTTCACCGTTTCGACAAGGTTCGGAATGAGATCTGCGCGGCGCTTCAGCTGCGCATCGATACCGCTCCATCCTTCCGCCACCATGTTCTTGCGGCGGACGAGCCCATTGTAGATGGAGACCGCCCAAAGGGCGATCAGCACCCCAATGCCGACGAGGATCAACAGCCCCATGAAGGGCAGGCTAGCGGCTTGGAGAACTGGCGTCCATCGGGCTAGCGCACGTCGTTGGCGGCAAATTTTCGCGGCGTGATGCGCACGTGCAGCGAAATGGCCAGGTCCGTTACGGCGCGCATGGCGGCAGAAGCCGGCCCAAGTGCCTGCTGGCGGCGCACCGCGTCCGCCGCGGCGGCGTCGCGCGGCACGATGCCAAGCAGATGCGGCTCGAACTTCAGGAATGCGCGGCAGGTGCCGGTGAAGGCTTCGGCCGTGCGGCGCGCTTCCGCGTCGTTCGTCGCAAGATTGACGATGAACTCCGGCTGGCGCGAGCGCGTGGCCCGCACCAGCAGCTTGGTGAAAGCGTAGGCATCGGTCAGCGCGGCGGGATCCGGCGTGAGGATCGCGATGGTTTCATCCGCCGCCGCTGCCATGCTCATCGGCACCACATCCACGCCGGCGCCGAGATCGAGCACCGCGCGGTCATAGGCGTGAGCCGCGCGCAGCAGCGCGATGAGCCTGATGGCGGCATCCGCGCCGGCATTTGCGAGTGCGCCGGAGCCAGCGGGTGCGGCCAGCAGATCGAAGCCGCGCGCGATCGCGCCGCCATTCACCCGCACGACCGCATCCCCGATGGCGCGCCGTCCGGCCAGTACGCCGGCAAGATCGCCGCCCTCGGCGAGGCCCAGATGCACGGGGGTATTGGAAAGCCCGAGATCGGCATCGCACAGCAGCACGCGTTCGCCCTGTTTCGCCAGTGCCTGTGCCAGCGCCAACGAAATCAGCGTTTTGCCGGTACCGCCCTTGCCGGAGCCGATGGCGGTCAGGCGCGGAAGCGGAACGTTCACTGGGTACTTCCTTCGTCGGCGTTGCGGTCGGTTGCGATCAGTGCGCGCGCCAGCGAAAGCGGCGTGATGGTTTCGAGTCCCGCAGCCACATAAGGCGAGCGGGTGACATGCGCGAGTGGCAGGCCGCCGGTTGCAGCCGCGGTGAGCGCGCCCATGCGACGAATGAGATCGGTGCAGGTGACGATCAGCCGCCGCGCGCCGAGAGTCGAAAGCGCACCGATTATTTCGGAGATTTCTTCCGCATCGCCGGTCGCCGGCACCACACCGATCGCTTCAACGCCTTCGATTTTCGCGAGAGCCGAAAAAGCGGCGCGCGCTTTGCCGTTGCGAGGATCGAATCCGGCGGTGTCGATGATCGCGGTGACGGCTTCCTTGCGGCACTCGGCGATAAGCCTGGCAAGCGCTTCGGCATTCTCGGCTACTGCGAACGGCGCGTCGATATGCATGGCAAATGTCTCGAGCCTCGCCACCGCCCCTGCGCCGGCGACATCCGTGGCGATGAGTTTTACAGATCGGAACGCAAGGCGTGCATGCGCCGCGAGTTTCGCCGCGACGGCGGTCTTGCCGGTGCCGTTCGGGCCGACCAGCAGCAGGGCCGCGGTTTGCGCGACATCAATCGGTGCCGTTTTCATCCGCCGGTCGAGCGCGCAGGCGAGCGCCAG
>DASXGS010000077.1:0-4821 GCA_036488975.1 Rhizomicrobium sp.
GCCGCCAAGTTCTACTGCTCGATTTTCCCCAATTCGAAGATCGACGCGATCTCGCACTACAGCAAGGAGGGCGTCGAGTCGCACGGGCGTCCGGCAGGATCGGTGATGTTCGTGACCTTCACGCTCGACGGTCAGAAGCTAGGGGCGCTGAACGGCGGGCCGCAGTTCAAGTTCAGCGAAGCCGTCTCGCTGATGGTCTACTGCAAGGACCAGGCGGAGATCGACCATTACTGGAACAAGCTGTCGGAAGGCGGTGAGCCGCGGGTGTGCGGCTGGCTGAACGACAAGTTTGGCCTCTCTTGGCAGATCGTGGCCGCCGATTTCGAGCGTATGATCAGCAGCAGCGATCCGGAGCGCCGCGACCGCGTGATGAAAGTGGTGATGAGGATGCGGAAGCCCATCCTCGCCGAGCTGCAGCGTGCGTATGACGGGCAATAGTCAATCCAAGGAGAAGACGATGAAGATCAATCCCTATCTCAACTTCAATGGCAATTGCGGCGAGGCGTTTCAGTTCTACGCGAAGGTGCTGGGCGGCAAGGACCTGCGCATCATGACGTTCGCCGATGCACCGCCGGGCACGCCGGTGCCACCGGAAGCGAAAGGCCAGGTGATGCATGCGCGCTTCACCGTGGGCGGCGACACTATTATGGGATCGGATGCGCCGGGCGGCCGCTACAACAAGCCGCAAGGCTATGCCGTGAATATCGGTGTGGAGACCCCGGAAGAAGCCGAGCGCATTTTCGCGGCACTATCCGAAGGGGTAACCGCCGACATGCCTATGTCGGAAACGTTTTTCGCCAAACGCTTCGGCGTGGTCACTGACCGCTTCGGCACGCACTGGATGGTACTCTGCGAAAAACCGATGTGATTTGTCGATGGTGGGCGGCCGCGTCCTAAAGGAGGCGGTCGCTTCACCCAAGCTGAAAGTAGAATGTAATGTTACGGGACCTTGCGATTGGAGCGGTTATTGCGGCCGCAGTGGTGCTGCCTGCTGCTTTCGCGCGCTCGGAATCAATCGAGCCGATGGCGACGGATGTGCCGGCTGGCGAATACCGGCTCGATCCCTCGCACGCCACTCTGATCTTCCGCGTGAACCATCTGGGATTCTCGCACTTCACCTCGCAATTCCGAAAGTTCGACGCCACGCTCACCCTCGATCCCAAGCATCCGGAGCGATCGAGCGTGACCGCTACCATCGATCCGCGTTCCATCGAAATCGTCAATCCGAAGCTCGCCGTGGACATCCAGGGGCCGCAGTGGTTCGACAGCCTCAAATTTCCGCAGATGGTTTTTCGATCGACGAAGGTGGAACTGACCGGTCCGAACACGGCGCACATCACGGGGGATCTCAGCCTGCACGGGATGACGGTGCCTGTGAATTGGGATGCGACCTTCAACGGCGGCTATGCGGCCAATCCATACGATCCGGGCGGCGCACGTGCCGGCTTCTCGGCGCACGGCGTGCTCAAGCGCTCCGCGTTCGGAATGGGCTTCGGTATCCCTGCGCCCGGAACTACCATGGGGGTCAGTGACGACGTCGACTTCACAATCGAAGCGGAATTCAATCACCCCGTACCGAAAACCATACCTTCAAAGTAAGAGTGATCATGACCCTTCAACTCTATTTTCATCCACTGTCATCGTTCAGTCAGAAGGTGCTGATCGCGTTGTACGAGAACGACACGCCATTCGAGCCGCACATCGTCCATTTCGGCGACGGGAATTCGCGCAAGGAATTCCTTGACCTGTGGCCCATTGGAAAAATCCCCGTGCTCAATGACACGGCACGCGATTGGTTTGTGCCTGAAACCAGCATCATCATCGAATATCTCGACCACCATTATCCGGGTTCCACGCGCTTCATTCCTGCCGACGCCGATGTCGCGCGGCAGATGCGCCTGCGTGATCGCTTCTTCGACTCCTACGTCAATGTTCCGATGCAGAAGATCGTCAGCGACCGGATACGGCTGGAAGGTGAGCGCGATCCATTCGGTGTGGACGAAGCGCGCCGGATACTCTCGACCGCCCTGGAACTGATCGATGAGGCGATGGGCTCGAAAGAATGGGCCGCCGGAGCGGAATTTTCCATGGCGGATTGCGCGGCTGCGCCGGCGCTGTGGTACGCGAACAAGGTACTGCCGTTCGCAGACCAGCGCCCCAATGCGCTTGCCTATCTGGAGCGCCTGAAGGCGCGCCCCTCATTCGCACGCGCGTTGCGCGAGGCCGAACCTTATCTTCAGTATTTCCCCGGCTGAGCGACCGGTACTCATGTGGCCTGCATCACGCCCTGGACGCCGTGCCATGTACACCCGCGCTACCCCCGGTGCGCCGCTCGACACACAAAGCGGCGCATCTTTTCCGGCAATCAGGCGCAGCGGATCTGGGCGCGTTCACATCGTTGAGCCCGGCAATGCAAACCCCGCTCAATGTCTTTGACGGCTAACAAGCACTATTCCATGCGCAGGATGTTGCCCTTTGGTCACGCGCGGGGCGAATGGAACGGATGCGCGGGGCGTGTGTTGACTCGGCGCTGGTGCAAGCCTAGCTACAACCGTGTTCGCTAACGCCTGCGAGTCGCATCTATGACAATCACTGATGGCATCTGCATCCGGTTCCGGTCCGCGCCTTTGAGCGCTGTGCCGGTGCAATCGGCTCGCGAGGAGAACGTGCATTAGATTCGTCTAGTCCGTTCAAAGGTTTCACCCCTCCCGAGCCCGGAAAGCTTCGGAGGGGATTTTTGTATCTGTACCCTCGCGCAGCCTTCGGGTCCGGGCATTAAAGCAAAGCCCGTGTCATGACAGACATAACCGAATTCGACATTGCCCATGCCGGCCGCCGCGTTTCCGGCCGCGGCCTCGATGCATGGTTCGCGGAAGCCCGCGAGTTGCTCAAGCTCGCGGGGCCGCTGGCGCTCACCCAGCTCGCGCAAATGGCGATCATGGGCACCGACATGTTCATGCTGGGTCATCTCAACACGAAGGCGCTCGCCTCGGCGACGCTGGGCAACACGATCTTCTTCTTTGCCTGGCTGCTGGGATTTGGGCCCGCATCGGCGGTTTCGCCGATGATTGCGCACATCCTCGGCGCCTCGCCGAACAATCGCGCCGGCGTCCGCGCGGTGACGCGCATGGGATTGTGGTCGGTGCTGATCGTTTCCGCACCTCTTTGCACGCTGCTGCAGTTTGCGAAACCGCTGCTCATCGCGCTGGGTCAGAAACCGGAGCTGGCGGAAGGCGCCGGGCACTTCGTCAGCATGCTGGCGATCGGTCTGCCGTTCTCGATCGGATACCAGGTGCTGCGCAACTATACCACCGCGCTCAGTCGGCCGACCGCCCCGCTGATCGTGATGGGGGTCTGCATCCTGTTCAACGCGCTCGCGGACTACGCGCTGATCTTCGGGCATTTCGGATTCCCGAAGCTCGGCCTCACCGGCTCTGGCATCGCGAGCTCGTGCTCGTTCATCTTCGGGTTTCTCACCATGCTGCTGGTGATCTTCCTGACGCCAGGCTTGCGCAAGTATCGCATCCTGCGCCGTTTTCGTCGGCCGCATTGGGAGAAGCTGGCGGAAGTGTTCCGGCTCGGCATGCCGATCGGACTCACCACCATTTTCGAAGCGATGCTGTTCAACTCGGCAACGCTGGTGATGGGCACCTTCGGCACGGCGAGCGTGGCCGCGCACCAGATCTCGCTGCTGATTCCATCCTTCACCTTCATGGTGCCGCTAGGCATCGCGATGGCGGCAACGGTGCGGGTGGGCTTGGCGGCTGGCGCGCGGGATCGCGAAGCGGTGCGGCGCGCCGGTTACAGCGCCATCCTGATAGGTGCCGCCTTCATGAGCCTGATGGCGGTGGTGCTGTGGACACATCCGCGCGAGATCGCATCGCTGTGGCTGACGGATTCACCGTCGGCGCACGAGGTGATCGCGCTGGCGGTGGTGTTTCTGCATGTCGCTGCAGCGTTCCAGATCGTGGACGGCATCCAGGTGATTGCGGCGCTCAGCTTGCGCGGGCTCAAGGACGCGCGGGCGCCCATGTGGATCGCTGGCGGCAGCTATTGGCTGGCAGGCGCGCCGGTCGGACTGATCCTTGCCTTTCCATTTCATATGAAAGGCCTCGGCATCTGGATCGGACTGGCGTTCGGCCTGTTCGTCGCCGCAGCCGCAATGTGCTGGCGGTTCTGGCACCTAAGCCGGAGCCGCTAACACATTGCAAAGTCGCGTGTCTCAGTTACCGGAAAGAGCGTTCCCGGTGCTCTGAACCTTGTCCAACTGCTGCCTATCGTGGACACTGCGGCGCTCCCATTCCGACTGCTTTGCACAAACGCGCTGGTTTCCCAGACGAGAACCCGTAATGGGCTGAGTCCGGCAAACGACCGGATCCGACACTGGCACGGCTGCAGGAGCAGCCTGCGCCATGGTGGCTGATGTGGCGGCCGGGGCCGGGCTGGCCGTTGATGTGGCCTGATCCTGGGCAAAAGCCGGCCCAGCAAACAACGCGGCGGCAAAAAGGCAACCGATACTACGGTACATCTTTGTATTTCCCTTCGACTGAGACGTTTGATCCTTTTTGCCGTCCCAACGGCTTGCGATCAAGGGTCAGGGCGCCGCTATTTCTTTTCCCACATGCAGCGCGACGCTTTGCTACCGTGCAACATACGCGCACAATCGCCCCGGGAGCATCTTAAATGTTCGACTTTTCGCGCCTGAAATCGGTGGCCGATCTTTCGCGCATGCAGGCGCAAGACCGCCCGGATGCAGTCGCCATCGATTACCGGGATCGTCTTACAACTTTTCGTGAGTTGGACGACCGCGCGAGCCGCGTG
>DASXGS010000078.1:0-3898 GCA_036488975.1 Rhizomicrobium sp.
TCTCAAGCACCTGCGGTGCTTTGCTTCTGTGTACGGGCGGTTTCGGTAATTTCGCGCGAAAACAGAGGCCGATCCGCCAACCCTGCGCGCGCCCCAATCACACATCGGTAGCGGGAAGGTCCAGCCGGAGACTGAGTTTCTCAGCCGATGGGAACTTCGATGAGCGTGGGTCCTTCGCTTTCAAGGCCGCGCGACAGCGCGGTCGCGAAGGCATCAAGGGTAAACACTTTCGTGGCCGGCACGCCCATGCTCCGCGCAAGTGACACCCAGTCTATGTCCGGCTGGCCGATCTCCAGCATGCCGAGCGCTTTCGGTCCCGAATTGGCTGCCGCGCCTGCAAGTTCGCCCTTGAGGATGGCGTAGGCGCGGTTTGCGAAAATGACTGTTGTAATGTTTAAGCTCTCGCGCGCGGCGGTCCATAGCGCTTGAAGCGTGTACATGCCGCTGCCATCTGCCTCCAGGCACAGCACCGGCCGGTCGTGACACGCCACCGCCGCGCCAACCGCGAGCGGCAGCCCGATGCCGATAGAGCCCCCGGTGTTCACCAACCAGTCGTGTGGCGGACCTGAAGCAGTGGCCGCAAGCATGCCGCGGCCGGAGGTAATGGATTCGTCGACCACGATAGCGTTCTCAGGTAGCAGTGCGCCGACCACCGCGGCTAATCCTTCGAGTGTGATCTCGCCGGTTGGCAGTTGCGGGCGCACGAGCGGCTGTAGCACCGGTTGCGCGTCATCCGCATTCAGTTCCTCTGCAAGAGCCGCCAGGGCAGCTGCGCCGTCTTCGAGCGGTGTCGATAGGGCAAACACCTCCGTCCCTTCCGCCGTCAGGACGCTGGGCTTGCGCGGATGGCCGAAAAAGGCGACCGGAGGCGGCGCGCCCACCAGGATCAATGCGTCGTATGCCGACAGCTGCTCGATCGCCTGCTCGGTGACATAGGCGATCCGCTCGACTGTCGGGCGACCGGCGCCGCGTTCAATCCGGGTGAAGGCGAACGGTGCCAGCAGCTTCACTCCCGTCTTCGCCGCGATCTGGCCGGCCGTTGCCAGGGGCCGTCCGACGGTGAGACTCGCACCCAACAACAATCCCACGCGCCGGCCGCGCTGAATTAACTCTGCGGCACGGGCGATGCGCGCAGAATCCGGCAGTGGCGGCGCAGACATCGGCGGCACTTCCGCTATCGCACCGTCGTCGCCCCACGCCGTGTCCGCCGGCAGAATGAGCGTTGCGATGCCTCCCGGCGCCTTTCGCGCGGCCGCAATGGCTTCGGCACAGTCGCGTCCCACCGCTATCGCCGATTCCGAGCAGCGCAACCACGCCGAATACGGCCGCGCCAAAATGGCGATATCGGACGCGAGCGGCGTCTCAAAACGACGGTGAAATGTCGCATGATCGCCGACAATATTGATTAACGGCACACGGGCGCGGCACGCATTGTGCAGATTTGCCAGGGCGTTCGTGAGGCCTGGCCCCAAATGAACCAGTGTGCAGGCTGGTTTTCCAGTCATTCGGGCATAGCCGTCGGCGGCGCCCGAAGCCACTCCCTCGAACAGGCACGGGATTCCGCGCATCAAGGGCGCGTGGTCCAGCGCCGCAACGAAATGAATCTCGGACGTACCCGGATTCATGAAGCAAACTGTCACGCCGGCTCCGGTGAGGGTACCGAGCAGGCTTTCCGCGCCATTCACGCTGCACTCTCCCTGTCGGGCGCCGCGACTATGCGTCTTCTCGGCGCATCAGAAAACCAACCGGCCCTGTGATCCAGATGCGCGACGAAACCCTTTCCATCCACGCCGGGTACGAAACCGATCCTGTTACCAAATCGGTGGCGGTGCCGATCTACCAGACCGTGGCCTATGAATTCGACAGCGCTGACCACGGGGCCGCGCTGTTTGACCTTGAAGTCCCAGGCAACATCTACACGAGGCTGTCCAATCCGACCACTGCGGTGCTGGAGAAGCGGATAGCGGCGCTGGAAGACGGCGTGGACGCCTTGTGTGTCGGATCAGGCATGGCGGCAATCCACTATGCCATCGTGAACATAGCGGAGATGGGGCACAACATCGTCTCCACGCCGCAACTCTATGGCGCCACCTGGACATTGTTCGAGCACGTCTTGCGCAAGCAGGGCATCGACGTACGGTTTGCTGCCAGCAACGCCGTCGCTGACATCGAGAAGCTGATCGATGCGAATACGCGCGCGCTCTATTGCGAGAGCATCGGCAATCCGGGCGGAGACATCGCTGACATCGAGGCTTTGGCAGACTGTGCGCACCGCAACGGCGTTCCGCTGATCGTCGACAACACCATTGCCACGCCCATTCTCCTGAAACCGATCCGGTTCGGCGCCGACGTCGTCGTGCATTCGCTGACGAAATTCGTCGGCGGTCACGGCACCACTATGGGCGGCGCGATTGTCGATAGTGGCAATTTCCCGTGGGCGCTGCACGCGCAACGCTTCCCCATGCTGGCGCAGCCGGAAGCGGCATACCACGGCGTGGTCTACACCGAGCAGTACGGCCGCGGCGCCTATGTTGCGCGCTGCCGCACGGTGTGTATGCGCAACACGGGGTCTGTGCTCTCGCCGTTGAGCGCTTTCCTCCTTCTGCAAGGCGCGGAGACGCTGGCGCTCCGTGTCGAGCGCCACATCGAGAACACCGCAAAGGTTGTGTCTTTTCTGGAAGGTCATCCGCAGGTTGCCTGGTGCAACTCAATCGGCCGATTTGGTACTCCCAATCATGCGTTAGCTAAGAAATATCTGAACGGCCGCGGCGGCCCCTTCCTCACGTTTGGCGTGAAAGGTGGCTTTGAACAAGGCAAGCGGTTCTACGATGCACTGCTGCTGTTCAAGCGGCTGGTGAACATCGGCGACGCAAAGTCGCTCGCGTGTCACCCCGCCTCCACGACCCATCGCCAATTGACGGCCGAGGAACTCGCGCGCGCAGGCGTGAAACCCGAGATGATCAGACTTTGCGTCGGCATCGAGCACATCGACGACATCCTCGCCGATTTGGACCAGGCGCTGGCAAGGACGGCAGGCGATTCACAGTCGGTCGCAGACACAGCACAGCAGCTGCGGCTTGTGGCATCGCGAGGGTGATGTGACGGACAGCGGGATCAAGAACCTACTGGTGCGGCCGCAGGGCGGCTGGTTGAGTGACCATGCGCATGGCACGCTGCACCTTGGTTTGCTCAATAATATGGCAGATGCCGCGCTGGAGAGTACAGAGCGGCAGTTCTTCCGGTTGTTTGGCTCGGCCGCGGGGGAGCACCGGATCTGCTGGCATCTGTTTTCGCTGCGCAGCGTTGCGCGGAGCGAGAGCGGCAACCTGCATCTCATTCACCAGAACTACGGCAGCCCAGGCGATCTCTACAACACACCGCTCGACGCGCTGATCGTCACCGGGACCGAACCGGTACAGTCCGATCTCCGGGAGGAGGTTTACTGGCCCGAGCTCTCAACCGTCTTCGACTGGATTGAGCAGGAAGGGCCGCCCGCCATCCTCTCCTGCCTCGCCGCACACGCCGCGGTGCTGCATTACGATGGAGTCGAACGTCGGCGATTGCCGCAGAAGCGCTGTGGTTCGTTCGATCATATCAGGGCGTCGGAGCACCCCCTCACGGCGCCGCTGCCTGCGCCGGTGAAGGTCGCCCATTCGCGTTGGAACGAAGTTCCAATCGAGTCACTGACGGCAGCCGGTTACGAAATTCTCACTTTTGCGCCCGAAGCCGGCGCCGACTTATTCGCGAAGCGCCGGCGAAACACATTGCTCTTTATTCAAGGCCATCCCGAATACGATGCCGATACATTGGCACGCGAATACCGCCGCGATGTCCGGCGATATCTTGCCGGTGCGAGTAAAGAATATCCGCGAATGCCGCGGCATTATTTTGAACAGCA
>DASXGS010000089.1:0-7337 GCA_036488975.1 Rhizomicrobium sp.
GCGGTGAGCTTCCGCATCTACCCCAAACGCCCGAGCTTCTTCTCGGCGCTCGAGTCTGCCTTTGGCGGCAGCGTGGCGGGCGCGCGCGCCATACAGGGGCTCGCGGCCATCGAGCAGCTGCCCGTCGTGCGAGCGGTGCTGGGTGCCATGGTCGAGGCACAGCAGGGTGGCGTGCAGATGAAAGCCGTGAACCTGCCGATCAATTGAGGTTGGCATCGCGCAGGCGACAGGCATTGCGGCTGACGCTATAGAGGCCCGGAAAGACCGGGGCTCACGCGTGCAGGTTCAGCAACTCGTTTTCACCGCGCAACAGGCCATGCAGACGGGCCGGCTGGAGGAGGCGGCACGCCTATGGTCGCAGGTGCTGTCGGTCTCGCCCGGGCATCCGCAAGCCCTCTTTCATCTCGGGCAGCACCGGCTCTATTCCGGCAATCCGAAGGGGGCGCTGGAGCTGTTGCAGAGCGCCGCCAACGCCGACCCGAAGAACGCGCTGATACCGCTGAACATCAGCTTCGCGTGGCGCGCGCTGGCGGACACGCCCGCGGAACTCGCGGCGTTGGACCAGGCCGTTCGCACCGATCCATACTGCTTTCCGGCCCTGCTGGCGAAAGGCGCCGCGCTTCAACGGATTGGCAAACCGCGTCAGGCTGCGCGCGTGTTTCGCGATGCGCTAGCAATTGCACCTCCCGACGAGCACCTGCCGCCGGAAATCAGAACGACGATCGCACGCGCGCGGGATGTGATCCGAGAAAACGCGGCGCAGCTCGAAGCTGAACTGACCGAAAAATTGAAAGTGCTGAAGGCACAGCATGCCGAGGGGCAACTTGACCGATTCGACGAAGCGGCGAGCGCTCTGATCGGGACGAAAAAGGTGTACACGCAGCAGCCGACGCTATTGCACTACCCACGGCTGCCCGCCATTCCGTTCTATGAGCGGAAGGATTTTCCCTGGATCGCTCAGGTGGAGGCCGCAACCGACCGCATTCGTGAAGAGCTTCAAAGCTTGGTGCAGGGGCAAGCAAACGAGTTTCGTCCCTATCTGTCGCAGCCGATGGGAGCCCAGGCGGAATACGCACCGCACTGGAATGCCTTCTTCCTTTGGCGGGACGGCAAGAAGGTGGAAGAGAATTGTGTGCGCTGCCCAGAGACCGCGCGAATGCTCGATAGCCTTCCGCTGGCTCAGGTTCCCGGTGCCGCCCCGACAGCGTTTTTCTCGGCGCTCGATCCGAAGTCTGGCATTCCCCCGCATACTGGCGTGACGAACACGCGCCTGATCGTTCACCTGCCTCTGGTAGTGCCGGAAACCTGCTGGTTTCGAGTCGGCAATGAGCGGCGTGAGTGGCGCACTGGCGAGGCGCTGATTTTCGACGACACGATCGAACACGAGGCCTGGAACGGCAGCGACCATCTCCGCACGCTGCTGATCTTCGATATCTGGAATCCCTATCTTGGCGACGCGGAGCGCGAGCTGGTCAGCGCGCTCATGGCCACCGTCCTGGAGTACTACCGCGACTAGCCTGCCAGTTCGATCGTTAGCGCAAACAAAAAAGCGGCGGCCGTTGGGCCGCCGCTTTCCGTTCGAATAGTAGCCAGCTTCCTAGAGCTTCACCGTCACGCCGCCGAAGAAGAAGCGGCCGACCGGATCGTAGGTGCTCGGGAAGGTGTTGCCGCTGTCGACGCTGGCAAGACCCAGATTGATGTCCACCAGCGGCGGGCGCTTGTTGAGGATGTTGGTCACGCCGCCGCGCAGGGAGATGCCGTGGCCGATGTCCCAGGTGCCCGACACATCGAACCAGTCGAAGGACGGGATATGGTCGTCGTTGCCGGCCAGGTCGCAGAACGCGTAGCCGCATGGTGTCCCGGTGGCCTTGCCACTGAACTTCATGACGTCGAAGCTTTCCTGCGAAATGTGGCGCCACAGCAAGGATAGCGTGATGTCGTTGTCCGGGCTGAGCCAGCTCACGCGGAAATTATGCTTCCACTTCGGTGTCGGTGCGCTGTTGATGCAGATCGAACCGAAGAGGCCGGCACAGTTCTGCGCGGCCGTGGTCGGGTCCGCCTGGAACTTGCTCACCGGCTGATAGTTGCCGACGAAGTTGAACGCAATGCCGCCCCACGCCGGTTCCATGCCCCAATCGGCGAACTGCGCCTGGTAGTTGGCCTCCATGTCCCAACCCTTGACCGCATAGCGGGCAATATTGGAGCTGAGAGTGGTAACGTCACCGCCCGGAGGCACCGGCTCGCCGAAGATTTCGCCAGCGTTGTTGCGGTGGACCAGCTGGCAGGCCGCCGAATTGGGATCCTGGTTGGGGTTCTTGGCAGGATCGTAGCAGTTGTTGAGCACGAGCTGCAGCGGAAGGCCGGCAATGAAGCCGCCGACCTTGATGTTGTAGTAATCGATCGTGGCGCTGAAGCCGTCGAAGAACGTCGGCGTGAACACCAGACCAATGCTGCGCGTATCGGCAGTTTCGGGCTTGAGGTTGGGATTGCCGCCGACAAGAGCCGTACATTGACCGGCGGGGCATTCCAGCCCGCTCGAGAACACGGCATTGCCCGGAACGCCGGTTCCCTGGCAAAGCGCCTTCGAGGGCGAGTAGCCAAGCGCGTTGCCATTTCCGGGACCGCCCAGATCAGAGCAGGGATCTTTGCCGGAATTCGCCGACACGCCCTGCGCCGAGAAGAGCTCGTTGATGTTGGGCGCGCGCACGGCGCGCTCGTACGAAGCGCGGAACCGGAAGTCGTCGGTGGGAGCCCATTCGCCACTGTACTTGTACGAGCTCACCGCACCGGCGAGATTGTACGAGGAGTAGCGGTAAGCGCCCTCGACTTGCAGCAGTTCGGCAAATCGCATGCCCTCGATGATGGGAACGCGGACTTCGCCGAAGCCTTCCGTTACGTTGTAGCGGCCGTGGACCGGTGGAGACCCGCCGAAGCCGAGGTCATTGCCGGTGGCGAGGTTGTCATCAGGAGCGAAGACTGCCTGTTCCTGGCGGTACTCACCACCAAAGCTGACGGCGACCGGGTTCTTTGCCCATGGGCTGACGAGGCCAAACCCACCGAGGTCACCCGTCACCGAGCCCTGCGCATCCCACTGTTGGATGCGTGTAATCGCGTCCATCGCCAGCGTGAAGAACTGAACCGCTGCCGGACTAATGCCGCCTTGGGTGAAAACGTCGATCGGCGCGCAACCATTGCTTGGATCGATGCAGACCGGATTGCCGGCCGCATCGGTGGTGACAAGCAGACCTTGGGCAAAGTTGTTGAACTTGGCATCACCCGTCAGTCGCTGGTCGGTATTCGTCTGACCATACTGACCCGACAGGTCGTAGCTCCAGCCGCCGCCCAGATCGCCCTTGGTACCGATGACAATCTGGTAGGCCGTGCGGTCGAAAGTCTGGTCGCGGTTGCCGTTCTCGACCAGACGCCGGCGGAAGCCGAAGGGCGCTATTGTTGAGTTCGGATCGCAGGTCGCCGGCGTGCAGTCCGGGAAGAGGATGCCACGTTCCTGGTCGGACAAGAACGGATTGCCGTAGTTGGTCGCAAAGGTCGAAATGATCGGCGTCGGCGCCAACTGGGTCGGCGTGAAGTTGTCCGAGAATGTCAGACGCGTATAGATGTCGAACATCTTCGAGATTTCGTAATGCCCGACTGCGCCGAACGCGTACCGGATGTTCGGCGTCTGGTAGTAGTTAACCGGGTTGAAGTTGTACACCGGACAGCCAGCCGGCGCGCCGCTGCCGCATTGCACAAGGTCGCTGGTGCCAGATCCGCCCGCGGATGGGAAATACGTCAGTCCGCCGGTCGCAATTTGGCCCTCTGCACTTGAACCGCTGCCGCCGAAACAGAAGCCGCCAAAATGGGTTGCCGGAGTGCCGCAACCGCTGAAGAACGGCGAGTTCAGAGCGTGGGCGCCGTACACGCGATCGCCCTGGAAGATCGGCTGGCGATCCTGGTAGTCGCCATAGATGGTGACGTTGCCGCGGCCATCAGCAGAGCTGAACCCCATCAGGGCGTTCACGTCCGTGGTCTGGCCATCACTGTGATCGGTTTGCTTGTAAGACGCGTCGGCTTCAAAGCCTTCGAAATCCTTGCGCAGAATGACGTTCACGACGCCGGCGATGGCGTCCGAGCCGTACACGGCCGAAGCACCACCGGTGTAAACTTCGATGTGATCCACAAGACCCGGAGGAATCACGCTCAGGTCGACCTCGCCGAGGGCGTCGGCCGGCTGGAGGCGCTTGCCATCGACCAGCACCAGGGTGCGCGTGGTGCCCAGGCCGCGAAGGTCGACGTTGTTCTCGCCGCCCGATGCGTTGTTCGTGAACTGGTTGTCCACGTCGGATTCCATCGAGGGCAGCATGCGCAGCACGTTCTCGATATTCGTAGAACCGGTCAGCTTGAGCTCCTGCTTGCCGATCGCGGTCACAGGGCTGGAGCTGTAAAGGCCGGTCTGCGGAATGCGCGAACCGGTGACCACCACGGTTTCAACCGGTTGATCCTGGGCGATTGCCGGGGCCGCGAGGCTAACCGCCGCCGCCGACGCTGCTCCGAGGAGGAGTGCCGAACGCAGGCTGCGCTTCATTTGATTCGTCTGGTACACTGGGAACCCCCTTGGTTCTGTCAGGTGCGAATGCCGCAACGGAACTGGCCTGCCGAATGGCAACTAGCCCCCCCGCGATCCATCCCGGCGCGGAAATGCCCGTTTCGAGCGGAACCTAAGAGAGACCAGTGCAACGGGTCAAAACAGAATTATGTTGCGGCTGTCGTTCCCGCCTTCGCTGTTGCTTTTGTGCATCTATTCTGTGCCGGCCGGAGCGGGAAATTGCTGATAGCGTCTACCTTTAGGCAACAAATGCTCTGCGTTGCGAAAGGCGTCCCTGCGAAGCGATGCGGTTGGCGATGACTGATTCGCGGAAAGCCTTTCAGAAGGAATTTTGCGTGTGACAACCGGCCTAATCTCGCATCCTGCCTGTCTGACTCACGAACCTCCGCCCGGTCATCCAGAGCGGCCGGCGCGGCTGGAAGCTGTCACGCGCGCGCTCCAGGATCTGCCACTCGTTCGGCACAGCGCGCAGCCGGCTGCCCCGGAGGCGCTAGAGCGGGCACATTCTTCGACTTTGGTCGAAAGGGTGCTGAACGAATATTCGAAGGACGCTCGTGAGAACGGTTATGTGCGAATCGACGCCGATACCTTCATGTCGGCGGGCTCGGCCGAAGCGGCCCTGCGGGCGGCGGGCGCGGTGATCGCGGCGGTCGATGCGGTGATGGGTGGCGAATTCCGCAATGCCTTTTGCGCCGTACGGCCCCCCGGCCATCATGCCGAGCGGGACCGCGCGATGGGCTTCTGCCTGTTCAACAATGTTGCCGTGGGTGCGCTGCATGCGCGCGCCGCATATGGGATCAAGCGAATCGCCGTGCTGGATTTCGATGTGCACCACGGCAACGGCACGCAGGACATCTTCTTCGACGACCCCGACCTCTTTTATGCATCCTCACATCAGATGCCGCTCTATCCGGGCACCGGCTTTGAGAACGAGCGAGGCGCGAGCGGCAACATTGCGAATCGGCCATTGCCGCCGGGCAGCGGCAGCGCAGAGTTTCAAACCATATGGCGGGACGGGCTCCTTCCGGCGGTGGAAGCATTTGGCCCGGAGTTCATCCTCATTTCTGCCGGGTTCGATGCCCATCGCGCCGATCCGCTGGCGAACCTGAATCTCACGGCAGAGGATTTCGCCTGGATCACCCGACAGGTCTGCTCGATCGCCAGCCGGCTTTGCGATGGGCGCGTTGTTTCGACCCTTGAAGGCGGCTATGAACTTGATGCGCTCGCCGACTCTGCCGCGGCCCATGTGCGTGCCCTCATAGAGGCCTGAAGCATGTCTTCGCCCAATCAGCCGTCCACGACGCCCGTGGAGCAGCTCAGCTTCGAAGCGGCGCTGCGGGAGCTGGAGGGTATCGTCAGCCGGTTAGAGCAGGGCGAGGTCGATCTCGAGGACTCTATTGCCTTGTACGAGCGCGGCCAGGTGCTCAAACTCCACTGCGAGGAAAAGCTGAAATCGGCCGAAAGCCGGCTGGAAAAAATAGTCACCGGGCCCAAGGGCGCCGAGCGCACCGAACCGATGGACCTTGGCTGAGGCGAACCAACCCTGAACACGGCTGGGCCTTCGGCCGCGCTTGATTTGTCGGGGGAAAAAGCTGACTTACGTTTAGGCTGCGGCGTTCAAGACTGCGAGAATCGCCACAGCGAGGCTGGGGAAGATGACAGGACCGAACCAGACGCCACTGCTCGACCAGGTACCGGAGCCATCGGCCCTGCGGAAGCTCCCGCGCACCCAGTTGCGGCAGCTTGCGGATGAGCTGCGGCAGGAAACCATCAACGCCGTTTCGGTGACCGGCGGGCATTTGGGGGCCGGCCTGGGTGTCGTCGAGCTGACGGTTGCGCTTCACTATGTCTTCAACACCCCGGGCGACCGGCTGATCTGGGACGTGGGGCACCAGGCCTATCCGCACAAGATCCTTACCGGTCGGCGCGACCGCATCCGAACCTTACGACAGGGAGGCGGCCTCTCCGGTTTCACCAAGCGGGCCGAGAGCGAATACGACCCATTCGGCGCGGCGCACTCGTCCACCTCTATTTCCGCCGGCCTTGGCTTCGCGGTCGCGCGCGACCTGAAGGGGGACAACAATCACGTCATTTCCGTCATTGGCGACGGCGCAATGAGCGCCGGCATGGCCTATGAGGCGATGAACAACGCCGGTGCGCGACGCGAGCGGCTGATCGTCATCCTCAACGACAACGACATGTCGATTGCACCACCGGTGGGCGCTATGAGCGCCTACCTCGCGCGGCTGATTTCCAGCAAGGAATATCGGGGATTGCGGAAGCTTGGCAAAAAGATTGCCAGCATTTTTCCACGCTTCATGAATGAGCGGGCCCGTCGCGCCGAGCACTACGCGCGCGGACTTGCGGTGGGCGGCACGCTGTTCGAGGAGCTCGGTTTCTATTACGTGGGCCCGATCGACGGCCACAATCTCGATCACCTGATCCCGGTGCTCGAGAATGTACGCGACATGAAGAACGGGCCGGTTCTCATTCATTGCGTCACGAAAAAGGGCAAAGGGTACGCACCGGCCGAAGCCAGCGCCGACAAGTATCACGGCGTGGTCAAGTTCAATGTGCTGACCGGAGAGCAGAGCAAATCGTCGTCGAAAGCCCCGAGCTACACCAAGGTTTACGCCGAGGCACTGATTGCCGAAGCGGAGAAGGACGAGCGCATCGTCGCGATTACGGCCGCCATGCCATCCGGCACCGGACTGGATCTTTTCGAGAAACGGTT
>DASXGS010000120.1:0-8585 GCA_036488975.1 Rhizomicrobium sp.
TGTCGTGGGCTCCAAGGCGCCGCTGGTATCCGACTACACGTTCAATCTTGGCGCGCAGTATTTGCGGCCCGTGTGGACAGGATGGAGCGCGCTGATCCGGCTCGACTACAATCTGATCGGGCCGACCGTGTTCGTGATCCCCGTGCCGGCGGTTGGTGAATCGGTGCCGAAGGAGCGCAATCCCGTGCACCTCGTCGATCTGCGCGCCGGATTGCAGAGCGATGACAACGCGTGGTCGCTGGTATTGTGGTCGAAGAACCTGTTCGACAACAAATACAACGCCGAATATTCGACCGGGGGCTTCCTCTTCAAGGCCGAGCCGCGGCAGCTGGGTATCGAACTTACCCGTCGGTTCTGAGCCGGCACTGTCGACGCTAGTGTGAAGCTCTGCGGCGCGCGCATGGAGCACGGAGTGCTGGCGCGAGTTAAATAGTCCTCGGTCCGGCACCACCTTCCAGAACAGTTTGACGGGGGGTGGTGTCGTGAAAGTATTGGCAGGCATTCTGGGGATCATGGCGGCGGGATTCTTTGTCGTTGCCGCCGCTGCAGCCGAGGTGCAGGTGTTTCCGCGCGACGGCTTGGTGCTGGCGCCACTTAATCCCCAGCACGGCTATTTCGACCTAATGGTGCCGTTGATCGCCATCCAGCCGCGCACGGGCGAACAATTCCGCATCGATCTCGTGCGGCTGGAATTGCTGAAAGGGTCGCGCGCGATCGCCGCGCGCGTTTTCGACGCTGCCGAGATCCTTGCGAAGACGAAGGCACTGGCGTCCCAGCCGGTCGAAGGACTGATCGATGTCCAGTTCATCGGCGCCGGTGGTTTGAAGCGCGCGCTGGGCGCGGGCGCGCGGTTGGCAACCTCCGCCACGGTCGGGCCGGATGAAGTTCTCGCTTTGACAGAAGAGTATTTCGCGCTGGATGACACGCCGGACCGTCTGCACGTCATCGCGATTGGAGCGGACGGCAAGGGTAGAACGCGCACCTATGAAACGTCCGTGTCAGTCGCGCCCTACCGGTCCACCATTGCCTACAAATTTCCGTTGCGCGGCAATTGGCTGGAGGCTGCACCGGGCGCCCAAAGCCATCATCGGTTCAACGCGCCAGCCGAATTCGCCGCAGACTTTTTCAAGGTGGATGCCAGCGGCCACAACTTTCATGACGATTCGGCAAAAGCGGAAAACTGGTATGCGTGGGGCGAACCGGTGATGGCGGCGGCCGACGGAGAAGTCGTGCGCGTGGTTGCTGATCAGGTTCAGGATCGGGCATTTCTAGCTCACCCTGCCGGCGAAACCGAGGCGCAGCGCGCCGCGCGCGTCGGGCACACGATGGAAGAGCGGCTGTTCGGCAAGACGGCGCGATTTCCGGATTCGCTTACCGGAAACACGATCACCATTCGGCACGAGAGCGGCGGGCAAATCGAGTATTCATCCTATGATCATCTCAAGACGGGCAGTATCCGCGTGAGGCAGGGCGACCGCGTGCGGCAGGGCGATGTGATTGCGGAGGTTGGCGACACCGGCGACACGCCAGTCGTGCATCTGCACTTTCAGGTCAATGCCGGTCCCGACGGCTCCAACGACAAGAGCTTGCCCTTCGCGTTTTCCGATGTGGGTTGGGCCGGTGCTACGCGCGACCAGGGGCATTTTGTCGAACCCGCACCACCTAATCCGGGTGGACCGAGCGCAGCAGGTAAGGCTGGCGGCGCAGCGCCTGGCCGATAAAGCGCGCGGCGTTCTGTAACACTGGCAGTCGCGTGCGGATCATCTCGGTCTTGGCGGCGCGCGAAGTCGAGGTGGAGCAGTTGATCGCCGCTATCGAGCGGCCATGGTCATCCAGGATGGGCACGGAGAGCGACACGAGTCCGTAATCCAGTTCGTCCTGGATTGCGGCATAGCCAGCCTTGCGGGCTTCTTCCAGCGAACGGCGCAGCTTGGTCGCATTGGGCACCGTGTGCTCGGTGAAGGCAGTAAAGATACAGGTGTCGATGTAGTGCCGTCGCACGTCTTCGGTTTCGAAGGCGAGAATCGCCCGCCCCATGGAGGTAGCGTAAGCGGGAAAACGCGTGCCGATGCCGGCCGCCAGCCGCACCATGCGGTTGGTGGAAACGTGGACCAGATAGAGAATGTCGTAGCCGCTGAGCACGGCGAGCGAAGAACTGTCGCCGGTTTCGTCGCGCACCGCCTGCAGGTGCGGCCGCACCAGTTCGCCGACGCTCATGGAATCGAGATAGGCCGACGCGAAGCTCATCACCTCCGGCCGCAACAGGAAATGCCGCTGGTGCTTGGCGACATAGCCGAGCTTCACCAACGTGTTGAGGCAGCGGCGCGCCGCTGCCGGCGAAAGCTGCGTCGCTTCCGCCACCTCGCTGAGCGTCATCTGCGGATGCTCGTGTCCGAAGGCGCGTAGCACGGACAGCCCGCGCTCCAAGGTGGACAGATACTCGCCGTCGTCCTCTTTCACCGGCTCCGCTGCTGGCGCTGCCTGACGCACGCCGGCGAGGGCTGCTTTACCGGAGCGAGGCATCGGGCTGGTCCCTTTTCGCTATCCGAAGTTGTTTCCGGATACAGAAAACAGTGTAATGCGCCGGCGGGCGCTGAACCCCGCAACTATAAGGAAGATGCGCCATGCTGCCACTCCTGCCCGCCAGCCTTGTCGGCTCGTATGCTCAGCCGGATTGGCTTCTGGACCGCTCGAAGTTGGCCAAGCGCTTTCCACCGCGGGTGCGCGCACTGGAATTGTGGCGCATTCCGCCGGAGTGGCTCGACGAAGCGCAGGATGACGCGACCCGACTGGCCATCCTGGATCAGGAGCGCGCCGGGCTCGACATCATCACCGATGGCGAAATTCGACGGGAGAGCTATTCCAACCGGTTTGCCACCGAGCTGGAGGGTGTGGACCTCGACAATCCTGGCAGCGCGCTCGATCGCAGCGGCCATCCCAATCCGGTGCCGCGGGTGGTGGGGAAAATCCGGCGTAAGCGCCCGGTGGAAGTGCGCGATCTGCAATTCCTCAAGGCAAACACGACAAAGCCGGTCAAGATGACCGTGCCCGGGCCGTTCACCATGTCGCAGCAGGCGCAGAATGATTTCTACGAACGCGAGGAAGACATGGCGCTCGACTATGCGGCGGCCGTGAACGAGGAAATCAAGGATCTGTTCGCGGCGGGCGCCGCTGTGGTGCAGATCGACGAGCCGTACATGCAGGCGCGGCCGGAGAAGGCGCGGCAGATCGGTGTAGCGGCGGTTGAGCGCGCGCTGGAGGGCGTGACCGGCACCACTGCGCTGCACATCTGCTTCGGCTATGCCGCCATCATTCACGAACGGCCCAGCGGCTATTCCTTCCTGCCGGAGCTGGCGGACACGTCGGTGAAGCAGATTTCCATCGAAACCGCGCAGTCGAAGCTCGATTGCGCGGTGCTGAAATCACTGCCCGGCAAGACCATCATTCTCGGCGTGCTCGATCTCTCCACACCCGACGTCGAAACAGCGGAAACGGTCGCGGCGCGGATCGAGCGCGCGCTGCCCTATGTGCCGCCCGAGCGGCTGGTGATCGCGCCAGATTGCGGCCTCAAATATCTTCCGCGCGCCTCCGCCTTCGGCAAGATGAAGGCAATGGCGGATGGTACGCGCATGGTGCGCGAGAAACTGGCCGCCTGAATATTCCGTGGCATGCGCAAACGCGTTCCGCTTCTGCTGCTGCCTGGCATGCTGTGCGACGCGCGTTTCTGGCACGCACAGATGAACGCACTTGCGGATATCTGCGAGCCGCGCGTGGTGTCCTACGGGCAGGCCGACAGCATTGGAGCGATGGCGGCCGGTGTGCTTGCCGGCGCACCGGATAATTTCGCTGTTGCAGGCCACTCGATGGGCGGCCGCATCGCCCTGGAGGTCTGCCGGCGCGCACCGGAGCGCGTAGTCAAACTGGCGCTTCTGTGTACCGATTACCGTGCCCCCGTAAGCGTGGCGGCGGGGCAAGCGGAAGCGGCGGAACGCGATCAATGGCTCGCGGTCGCACGGGCACGCGGGATGCGCGGCTTCGCAGAATACTGGCTGCCGGAGATCGTTGCGCCTGACAGGCAGAAAGATGCGGCACTCGTTCGCGAGATCGTCGAGATGATGGCGTGCCAGTCGACAGACGCGCTGGCGGCGCAAACGCGCGCCGGACTAACGCGCCCCGATTACACCGAGCTGCTGCCGGAAATTGCGTGTCCCACGCTTATCTGTGCCGGGGCGTTGGACAAGTTCCGCCCGATTGGACCGCATCGCGAAATGGCCGCACAGATTGCTGGCAGCGAACTCGCGATAATTCAAGGCAGCGGCCACATGGTGGCAATGGAACAGCCGGACGCGGTGACGAGAGCCATACGCAATTGGCTTCTCTCCTGACGCGGACATGCTGCGGGTTCGACTTTCGCATCGGGGCTACAACGGTGCGATCAGCAATGGCGGAGATACAGCATGGAAATCAACGGCGTGGCTCACACTTTTATCACTGCCGGAGATTTCGCGGCTGCGCGAGCGTTCTACGGCCAGTTGTTGCCGTTTCTCGGCATGCGCGTGGTGGGTGATACGCCGACCATGTTCTACTGCGTCGGCGGGCGCACCGGTTTCGGCATTCATGCGCCGGCGCCTGAGCATGCCGGCGAACGATTCAATCAACAGGCGGTTGGGCTGCATCATCATTGCTGGCGGGCGCGCTCTCGGGAGGATGTGGATGCGGCGCACGCGTTCCTGGTGGAAATCGGCTCGCGCATCGTGCATCCGCCGCAGGAGGACGGTTTCGCGCCCGGCTACTACTCAGTGCTGTTCGAAGACCCTGACGGCACCCGGCTCGAGATCAACTTCGTGCCGGGCAAGGGACTGTTCGCGCCCGGTACGCGGCTCGGTGGGTTCGACCCGTGAGTTCTGTTTTCGGAACTCCAAGGCCCCCTCACCCCAGCCCCTCTCCCCCACTTCGTGGGGCGAGGGAGGAGCCGTTGTTACATCTTCACGTCGAAGGTCGCGTACCACTGCGCCGGCGGATCGTAGGTGGCATCCACAAACCCGGCAGCATAGTTGTGGCTGCCGATCGTGATGTAGCGCTTGTCGCCGACGTTCGTGCCGCCGATCGTGATGCCGTACTTGTCGTCGTGGAATGAGAACCTCGCCGACAGATCGAGCAGATCGAGCGCCGGCCGCATGAGTAGCGGCGTGTTCTCGGCGTCGTTCGCCTCCCTGCTCGTGTGTGTGTACGAGGCCTGGAGCAGGAGGCTGTAGCCGCTCCCTAGCGGCATGTAATATTGCGGGTTGATGTTGATCTTCCACTTCGGTGTCTTGGGCAGCAGCGAGTTCAGTGTCACCGAGGCGAGTGGCACCACGGAAGCGACACTCTGGTCCAGATGCGTGTAGTACGCGTCCGTGTAGCCCACGTTTGCGCGGATCATGAGGTTGTCGACAGGCTCCATCACGCTTTCGATCTCGAAGCCCTTGATGTGCGCATTGCCCAAATTCTCGAGCACGGGCGAAGCGCCCTGCTGCTGATTTAGCTGAATCTGGTCAAAGTACGTGAAGAACGCCGCCGCGTTGAGCTGCAGGCGGTGATCCAGCCATTCGGACTTCACGCCGATCTCCGACGTCTTGGCCTTCTCCGGACCGAAACGTGCGTCGGCCGGATCGGAGATTGGCGATGACAGCCGGGTTGTCCAGCCACCGGATTTGAAGCCCTTGGACCATGAAGCATAGATCATCAGGTCGTCGGTAAAGTGGTACTGCGCGCCGACAGTTGGCGTGAATAGGTAGAAGGTCTGGTGATCCCAGGGACCGGGGAAGTACCGGAACGGCTGACCCGGAACCGCAAAACCGAGCGCATCCTGGCAGGTGACAAACGGCGGAATATTCGGATCGAAGTGCAAATTGGCAGGGTCGGTTGGCGGATAGCATCCTGATGCCTTGTAGGAGAGACCGTTGTTGTCCTGCTGCCCGCCGAGGAAGCTCTTCTTTTCGATGGAATAGCGGCCACCCACCGTGACATCCAATCCCCCCCAGACCTTGTAGTCGGCGTGGAAGTAAGCGGCATAGCTTTTGGTCCTCAGATCGTTGAGACCCAGATCGTCAACCGCCAGCAGGCTGCCGTCGAATGGTACCCAGTCGTGCACGAAGCCGTCTTCGTAGAAGTAGTAGAGGCCGGCAACGTAGTTCAGGCGCTGATCGAACGCTGTGCCGACGGCCTGGAGTTCTTCGCTGAACTGGCTCTGGCGCTGCTTGTCGGTCACGCTCAGCAGTTCGCCATTGTCGGGTGCGCCGTCGAGATCGGTCCCGATGTTCCAGGTGATGTGGCGGTATCCGGTGATCGACTTCAGCGTGAGGTCGGGACCGATCAACCATGAGAGCGTGAGGCCAGTGCCTTCCGAATCGTATTTGGCGAAGTTCGGCCCGTTGGCATAGGTCGTGTCGATGTTGCCGGTTTGAGTCGTTTCCGGGCTGATCGGAATGAGATTCGGCACAGTATCCAGCGGCGCCAGGCCATCGTGCGAAGGGAAGCCGTCGGAACGGCGGCTGCTGCACAGCACGCCAATCTGCGCACCCTCAAGACACGCCGTGTAAAGCAACGCGATACTGCCGCCGTATACTTGATTGCCGTTTTTGTCGAAGATGGGGAAGGAGCCCGGCGTGTTGGGGAAGGTCTGTACCACTGTAACCGGCGTTGCTTCCTGGTCCTGATGGTTCCAGTCGCCGGTCCACGTCAGCGTGAAATCGGCGGTCGGCTGCCACACCAGTTTGCCGCGCGCCGCGAAGCGGTTCTGGCCGCCATATTCACTGTGCGCATCTGTGCCGCCGTTCAGCGGCGTCGGCGGATCGAAGGTGTAATTGTTGACGTTATCGAACGGCACCACGCGCTGGTAGCCGTCGCGGCGAACCTCGGAAACCGTGATGGACGTGCGCACGGTATCCGAAAGCGGAATGTCCGCCGTCGCGGCGACGTCAAAGCGGTTGAAGGAACCCGTCGTTGCCTGCCCTTGCATCATGAACGTGTCGCCGGGATCGCGCGTGATGATGTTGATCGCGCCGCCGATCGTGTTGCGGCCGAACAGTGTGCCTTGCGGCCCCTTGGCAATTTCGATGCGGGAAATGTCCAGAAGATCGACATTCGCGCCGATGGTGCGGGCGAGATACACACCGTCGAGATAGACACCAACGCCGGGATCGATGTTGAAGGCGAAATCGTCCGAACCGATGCCGCGGATCGACGCCGACAGCACGGAGGTATCGCCGGAGAACGGCGCACCGGCGTCGAGGTTCACGTTCGGCGTGAGATTGCTCAACTGGTTTAGGCTCGTCACGCCCTTGGTCTGCAGATCGGCACCGGTGAACGCCGTGATGGCGATCGGCACGTTCTGAATGTTTTCAGCGCGCTTCTCGGCGGTGACGGTGACGACCTCGATGCCGCCGGTTTGCGCGTGCGCTATTGGCGCAAGCATGCAGGTGCCCAGAACCGCTACAGAAGCCGCGCGGCCAAGCAGCCGCCCGCGCAAGATCTTGCAGGACATATTTATTACCTCCCCAGCTCATCCAGATGTCCGCGCAGATACGACGCGGGGTTGTATGAGACGCATACAAATTACCAGAAGAGCGCATGAGGCCGAACGATTTTGCCGGGAATCGGCGGCCCCGGCCAACAAGTGCAGGCAAGTGTAGCTTCCGTGTCACAGGCGATTGCTGCCCACGGTGGGAAGCGCGCGATGGGAGTGCAATCCGGCTTCGCTCTCAGCCAAGAATGGTGACGATGCCGCGATTCCCGTCCACGCGCAGCCGTTGGCCGGTGGTGATTCGTTTGGTCGCTTGACCGGTGCCCACGACCGCCGGCATGCCATATTCGCGCGCCACGATGGCGGCGTGACTCATGGTGCCGCCGATATCGGACACCGCCGCCTTGATCCGGCCGAACACCGGACCCCAGCTTGGGTTGGTGACGGGGCATACGAGAATGTCGCCGTCGCGAATCTGGCCAATATCGTTGGAGGTTTTCAGCACGCGCGCGATTCCTTCCGCCACACCCGGCGACGCCGCGAAGCCGGAGATTTCGTTTTCGCGGCCCTTCTCGGTCGGCGCGGCCCAGCGCTGCAGGCTCTCGCTGGTGATGCCCCACAACATCTGCACCGCAGGATCTTCCAGCGCTTCCGGCATCGGCCCGAGCGCCGGGGGCGCGTTCCATTCATAGAGCTTTTTCACAATGGCTTTGCGCCGCTCGATGACCGGCTTAAAATGCTGGCCGCCGGCGCACGGCACACCCGCGGCCCAGGCGAGCATCGCATCGACCAGCGCGGTTTCCACCTCGGTGTGCTGGAGGTGGAAGACGTCCTCGCCTTTTTCCAGCAAGCCTTCCTTTTCCAGCAGGGCGCCGAACTCGCGCACCTTGTTGTAGAAGGTCGTGACGAACCAGTGCTCGCAATAGAATTTGTGATCCTCCACATAGGGGAAAACCAGGTGCGCCAGCCCAAGCATCTGGTCGAAAGCGCCGCGATCTTCATCGGTGGCGAGCAGCGCACGATATTCGTCGATGATGTGCTGGCGCTCGACGCGAAGTTTTTCCGTCGGGCGGTCGAGGCT